>NZ_CDRZ01000039.1 GCF_000946815.1 Syntrophaceticus schinkii
AAGATATCGGGCGTATTCTTGCTGATATGGAAAGGCAGCGTGCGACAGCGGGGTAAGGTAATTAAAGGGTAAGGATCCTCTCAGTATCCATGACAGGTTTGGTTTGGGTGCTGGGGGATCTCTACATTATCCACACTATGCACACTGACTGGCATTATCTAGCTAGACTTTGATTGGCACCTGAATTCTCAACTTTATGGCAGACTGTCGCTATAATTCTTCCGTTATTGGCGGTGAGAATTGCAGCGTCAAATTGAGTGAGAGGCAACAGGAGTTGACGGCCGAATTTTCCGCGCTTTCGCAGCGATATGCTATTTATTTTGTATCTTCGTTACAGGATATATGACATATTTCATTACAATAGACGTAATAAAATATGACTATCAGACTGCAATCATAGTAGTAAAAGAAGTCGATAACAACCCAGGGCCTAAAGGCGGTCTGTTTTATAGTGATATATATACGGGCGAGAAGGAACCCTATAGTAACGCCTATAAGAAATTCCGCTTTACGGAAGGGGAGACCTATGAAATTAAGTACCTGCCCCGGACCAGAACGATAATAGATTCCAGGTTAAAAGAATGAACCCTTAATATGACTGTCAGGAAGACTCCGCCGGGAACTACCGGAACTACCACTTAGACCGGAGAGGCAGCACCGTTGCCCTGACCGATCAGAACGGCGCTACAACCGATACATTCCAGTACGCCCCCTACGGCGAACTGGTGAACAGAACAGGATCTACCGACACCCCCTTCCTCTACAACGGACAGGACGGGGTGATAACCGATGAAAACGGCTTGTATTACATGCGGGCGCGGTATTATAATCCAGACATCAAGAGGTTCGTCAACCTGGATGTGCTGCTAGGGAGCATCGACAGCGGACAGAGCCTGAACAGATATGCCTATGTCAACGGCAACCCGGTTTTGTATACGGATCCATACGGTTTATTTGGCTTCGGCCTTGAACTTATTGAAACAACTGAAATGGGTGGGGGCAGCAGGGAAACTTTAAGATGGGGACAAACTGGAAGTGTAGGAGTCGGGTATTTCTTTGGCAACCATCTAACTGAGACTCAAGGAAGTTTTGCAACTTGGGGAGGTATGATGGGGCCAAACACATCTTATCCGGATACTAATAACCCTGACAAATTTATTTTTGGCATGTATGCCGGCGGGGGCGTAAATTTTTTTATCTCAAATGCGAGTTCCATAAATAATATTCAAGGTCCTTTCCATACTGTAAATTTGAATGTAGGGCTTATAAAAAGCGTATCGTTACAGCTAAGTTGGGATCCTACGACAGGATATTGGATATTTAGTTTCGGAGGTGGTCCTATGGGGACTGGATTAGGAGCTAGCTTGAGCTATTACGATACAAATACATGGCTTTTTAAATAAGTATTGAAAGGGATAAAATTATAGCTATGATAAAGAAGCAATACCGTAACACAATATTAATTTGGCTTATATTGGCGATCATTACCTTTGCATTGTTGGGAACACAAATATCACGATTGCCTAAATATTTTAAATTGACTTTAACAGGTGTGCAAACCCAAGGTTTTATTATCAAGCTTGAGCCAACTCATCATCGAGCTGTATACTATTCCTATGAGGTAGGAGGTAGATCTTATACTGATACCTTTGGCGGAGCAGGGTCTGGTAATCCAAAATTTGAAGATATAAAAATTGGCGATCCCGTTCTTGTCTATTATTTACCCGAAAATCCCAGTATATCTGGCTTAGGTGATCCTTCATATAAATTTATAACCGAAAGCATCTCTGTACTTACTGTCTCTATGGTTGTACCTGCTATTATCATATTTTTTATCTGGTTTAACTTTATTAGAAAAAGCACATAAAATTGCATCTAATATCAAGGCATTCTCAAAATTGAGACACTGTATGATAGATAATGTCAATAATGTTGGTAAAGAATGCCGAGAACAACCGCACCGGCCTTTCCGACAGCGCGGTATAGGGGGCTGGATAGGTGGTTCTGGAATGCTTAGTGGCTCTACAGGAAAAGAATTATCAAAAATCGCCGCTGCCAGTGAATATGCAAAATATCTCGGATTAAAAAGCGGGCAAGAAATAGCATCGATATATAAAAAAGAGCTTTTAAAAAAAAGCCGGTAAAACATCTCTAGCAAGAACAATATTGGGGGACTTAGCTGCAGCATTTAGTTCAATTCCAACATCCGAAGTAGTTCTAAATAAATAGTCACGGGGTTTAAAGATTATTTGGAGGAAATATGATAAAAATATACCCTAAAAAAAAATATGTTAATTGGATTTACCATCACATTTTTTTCTAGACTTATGTTTATTAGTAGTATTTACTATGGATCACTCTAAAGCAATCAGAATAAGAGGGTTAGAATTGTTTTTTGCTTTCCTTTTTATCATTATTATATTAACTACATTAGAACTGTATAAAAATAGCATAATTCTAACAAATGAAATGTTGATAATTAAGTTTGAAGAATATAACGTACGGAGAAAAAAAAGAAGTAATACCGATAAAAGACATAATTGATATAGCAAGTGCTGATATTAAACGGCGTTTTGTAAAAAAAAAAGATGTTCGCTATCCGCTTTAAAGATGCTCATGAAGTCAAAACATTACAATTAAATCATACTGTATACTTTATGAAAGAGTTGCAACGTTTATTTGACCATCTAGAGAAAAAGTATGGCATTACATATATCCAATTTTAGAACACTTAAGATTCCTGATGCTTTGATTATTTCAGTGTAAAACTAAGCAAGTTAGTGATAACCGCGTTGCCACCTACAACAGCCGGACGGTGACCTACGACCCCGATGACAACATGACAGGCGGGCCGCTGAACGGCGTTATGGAGACATTCACCTACGATGCCCGGAACCGGCTAACAGAAAGCGGGGACCAATATGACGCCGAAAACAATCGTACCGGCGTCTCCGACAGCGACAGCTAGGCTGACAACCGCTACTTGCAAATAGCTTGCGGTGGAGTTGGCGCAGTCGTTAATATGGGAGCTACGATAGCAGGCAGTCTTATTGCGGGCGACGATGTTCGATGGCAGGAAGTAGCCGCGGCAGGGGTCGGCGGATTTGCCGGCGGGGTGGCATTCTCGCTTAGCGGTAATATAATAGCAGCTTCGGCTGCGGAGACAGTAGTCTCGACCTCAACTGAAGCAGGGTTAAATAAATTAAGCGGCGTTGAAAAACCCGCTTCTAATTATGCGAAACAGGGATTAGTCAGATTAGCTACAGATTTAGCGGGGGGCAAAGCGGCGCAAAAATTGGCGGGACCGCTTGCTAAGAAAGCGTTTAACTTAACTCCCGTTAACAAACTAACCGGGGCGGCTGCCAATCCGAAGAACTGGATTAAGCCAACGACCATTAGAGAAGGAACCCTATAGTAACGCCTTTAAGAAATTCCGCTTTACGGAAGGTGAGACCTATGAAATAAAGTACCTGCCCCGGACCAGAACGATAATAGATTCCAGATTAAAAGAGTGAACCCGTAACATAATTGTCATGTAAGACTCCGACGGGAACACGCGGCAGCCCCGTCTGAGCCGGCAACCTGGCGGCAAGCTTTATCAACGATGCGCGCAGCCGGGCTGAGACAGCTACTACGCCTTAGGTAAGGGATCAATGACTAACCTTCTTAACGGCAGCTTGATTGAATACGAAAATATCTGCACAGACAATTAAAAACTGCTGATTAATCTAAAGAGCCGGGCGGGTGCTTGCATTCGTCCGGTTTTAGTAATATTTTTTAATCTTTGATACTTTTTATTCAAATTCGATAGCTTAATAAGTAAGGTGGTAAAATGAGGCCTGCACAAGGTGATTTTTTTGATAAAGTATATAATGACACATATTCCAACGTGTTGAAATATGTAGTTGTACGTTGCAAGGAGGATTTCTGATATGACGAGGAAGGAAATGACTAAGCAAAATCTTTCGGAAAACATTGGAGTAATATCCTGTGCCTCATCGATGATTACAACCAGAGATTTATCCCCTTGCTCTACCCTTGTACGCAGTATCTCTTCAAAAAGGCGTTTTGCTTTTGTCAGGGAGAATAAAGGCTCCTCACCCAGATGACGCAGCATTTCCCCATAGAAATCCCGTGGTTTCATCCCTACCTGGCTTAAGTAAATAACTTGGTAGCACATAGGATCAAGGGTTTGCACCAGATGGCGAACAAGTGTTGTTTGGTGACCATGTTTGGTGACAGGCATCTATTAAATAACGGAGCAGGCATGAGGTTGATTTCTTTGCCTGCTTTTTTGGTAGTTGGTGGTTTGTCGTTAGTCGTTGGAAAAAAAGAAACCAGTTAAAATGTTTCCGCCATGTTTGGTGACAGTCACCTTTGTCTATTAGTTATCTCGGCAACTTACAGGTATTTCCCTTTTGAGCATTATAAGGTATAATAATCGTGTGCACACTTTTGTTGACAACGGAATAGGAATAGTGTATTTTTATTGCTAACTTCTCCGTTAAGTCTTTACTATACTGGAGGTTTATGTTGAAAGCTCGGATTTTAGGAACAGGATATGATGTGCCTGAAGATGTTTTATCAAATGCTGATCTGGAAAAGATGGTGCAGACAAGTGATGATTGGATAGTCAGCCGCACCGGGATCAGTTATAGAAGAATTGCCTGCAATGGTACTGCCACATCTGATCTGGCGTACCGGGCATCCAGGTCAGCTCTTGAAGAAGCAGGGATTGCTCCCCAGGAGTTAGACCTGATCATTGTGGCAACTATGACACCTGATATGCCCATGCCTGCTGCTGCCTGTTTGCTGCAGCATCTCCTGGGGGCCAGTAAAGCTGCGGCTTTTGATCTAAATGCTGCCTGTACCGGGTTTATCTACGCGCTGGCAACAGCTGAAAGCTTTTTGCTCAGCAGTAATAAATATTATCATATCCTTGTTGTGGGGGCAGAGGTTTTATCCCGTGTGGTTGATTTTACAGATAGGAATACCTGTGTTCTCTTTGGAGATGGTGCAGGGGCAGTTGTGTTGGGGGAAGGGGGAGGGGGAGAATGGAATTCTGGCGACTTATCTTGGTGCTGATGGGACAGGCAGCGGCCTGCTGACCATTCCCGCAGGAGGTTCACGTTCTCCAGCATCCCAGGAAACCCTTGCCCAGAGGATGCACTATATGCAGATGCAGGGCAGTGAAGTTTTTAAATTTGCCGTCAAGAGCATTCCTGAGTGCGCCGCCCGGGTTTTAGAGGAAGCGGATTTGAGTACTGAAAATGTCGATTATCTAGTAATGCATCAGGCCAATATACGCATCCTGCAAGCTGCAGCCAAAAAATTGAGTATACCCTGGGAAAAGGTGCTCGTCAATATTGGTAACTATGGTAATATCTCAGCTGCCTCCATCCCTTTAGTTCTGGCGGAAGCAGTTGATCATAAAAAATTCAAAACCGGAGACATACTGCTCCTGGTAGGTTTTGGCGCAGGGCTCACCACAGGAGCGTCTCTGGTACGCTGGGGCAGGTGATAGAAAGTTGATCACAACTAGAGTTTCCAAGTTATTGGATATCAAATACCCTTTATTGCAAGGAGGTATGGCCTGGCTGGCCACAGGAAGACTGGCCGCGGCAGTGTCAAAAGCCGGCGGTCTTGGCATTATTGCCGCTGGGTCAGCAGATGCCAACTGGCTGCAAAATGAGATTGACGTCTTTAGAAAAATTACCGATAAACCCTTCGGTGTCAATATCATGCTCATCTCACCTCATCTTGATGAAATCATGGATCTTGTGATTAAGGAAAAAGTTCCTGTGGTCACTACAGGTGCCGGTAATCCGGGGAAATACATACCTCTGTTAAAAGAGTCAGGGTGCCGTGTGATTCCGGTTGTGGCCTCTGTTGCTCTTGCGCGGCGACTCGAACGGCAGGGAGCTGATGCACTGATAGCTGAAGGCACTGAAGCAGGAGGCCACATCGGGGAGATGACAACGATGTGCCTGGTTCCCATGGTTGTCGATGCCGTTGAGATCCCGGTGATCGCTGCAGGTGGCATAGCTGACGGCCGTGGAGCTGCAGCGGCTTTTATACTGGGTGCGGAGGGGGTGCAGATGGGTACACGCTTTATCTGTGCTGAGGAATCCCCTGTCCATGCGGATTACAAAGAGAGGGTGATCCAGTGTCGTGACAGGGATACTGTTGTCTGTGGGATCTCCACCGGGCACCCGGTGCGGGTGATCAAAAATCAGTTTTCCCGGCTCTATCTGTCTAAAGAGAGAGAGGGCTTGGAAACCGCTGAATTGGATAGAATGGGAGCGGGTAGGTATCCGGCGGCTTTCCAGGGGGATGTGGAAAACGGTTCCCTTCTGTGCGGGCAGTGTGCCGGACTGGTAGAAAAAGTAGAACCTGCTATAGAAATCATAGAGGATGTCATGGAAACAGCAGTAAGAATACTTAAAGGGGTCGGGAGCGAACTATGTCTAAAATAGCTGTTGTTTTCCCTGGTCAGGGTTCCCAGTATCCTGGGATGGGTAAAGAATTGGCGGAGTGCTTTCCCCGGGCAGACCAGGTTTACAGGACAGCTGACAAGGTTTTGGGGTTTTCTTTGAGCACTGTCTGTTTTGAAGGGCCCCAAAAAGAACTCGATAAAACAGAGATCACCCAGGCTGCTGTACTGACAACCAGCCTTGCAATCTTTACGGTGCTCAAAGATAAAGGCTTAATACCCCTGATAGCTGCGGGTTTAAGCCTGGGGGAATACAGTGCTTTAGTGGCCTGTGGCGCCTTGAGATTTGAAGATGCCTTGAGGCTGGTGATCAAGCGCGGACAGATCATGCAAAAAGCCGTGCCTGCCGGGCAGGGGATGATGGCAGCTGTAATGGGAGCAGAGGCAGCCACTGTTGAGCAGGTCTGTGATGAGGCTTCCAGCTGTGGAATTGTTGAGATTGCCAACTATAACTGCCCGGGACAAGTGGTCATATCCGGGGAGCGGCAGGGTGTTCTGATAGCAGGTGAACTGCTGAAAAGTAGAGGTGCCAGGATGGTTCCCCTGGCGGTCAGTGTTCCCTCCCATTCCCGACTGATGAAAAAGGCAGCCGAGATTTTCAGGAAAGAATTAGAAAAAATAAGCTGGTCAGAGCCGGATATTCCGGTTGTCAGCAATGTAAAAGCCCAGGATATACAAAGATCCGATCTGCCGCAGATACTGGTGGAACAGCTTTACAGAACCGTTAAATGGGAGCAGACAACCGCATTTATGTCAGAGCGTGCCGACTATTTTATTGAAGTGGGACCTGGTAAAGTACTCTCCGGTCTGATCAGAAAAACCGCAAAAAATAAGGTACTGGGTAGTGTCCAGGATCTAGCTTCCTTGGAGAGAATTTTTAAAGGAATAAAGGGGGGATTGTAATGAAGGAAGAGGTAGCTCTAATCACTGGCAGTGCCAGGGGTATCGGCAGAGCAATCGCCCTCCGACTGGGCAGAGAAGGTTACAAGGTGGTTGTGAGTGACCTGGCGGCCGGTGAGAGCTGTGAGCAGGTTGTACAAGAGATTCGGAACAGCGGAGGGATTGCCGTTGCCTTGAGCTGCGATGTTGCAGATCCCTTACAAGTTAAAGAGATGATCAATCAGGTTATTGATACCTTCGGGAGACTGGATGTGCTCGTCAATAATGCGGGAGTTGCCAAAGACAACCTGCTGCTGCGCATATCCGATGAGGAATGGCATCAGACAATCAACACCAATTTGACAGGAACTTTCCTTTGTACCAGGGCAGCCATCCGCCAGATGATGAAACAAAGACATGGCCATATCATCAATATTTCTTCTGTGGTGGGGCTGTATGGGAACCCCGGACAGGCTCACTACGCGGCTTCCAAGGCAGGTATCATCGGTTTTACACGGTCAATAGCAAAGGAATATGGATCCCGTGGGATTACCGCCAATGCAGTTGCACCGGGTTTCATTGAAACACCCATGACCGCTGACATAAAGAAAGAATACTGGGAGGAGATCCTGAAACAGGTGCCCCTGGGCAGAGCCGGTACTCCTGAAGATGTTGCAGGTATCGTGGCCTTCCTGGCGTCACCTGATGCCAATTATGTAACAGGGCAGGTAATCGTAGTTGATGGAGGCATGGGGTAACAGAACCCGGAAGAGAAAGGCGGTGTTGTCATGTCAACAAAACGAGTGGTTATTACAGGGTTGGGAGTGATCAGCCCGCTGGGAAATGATATAAACAGTTATTGGAGCAATTTGATCAAGGGAAAAAGCGGAATCGATTATATTGACAGCTTTGATGCGGATGCCTTTTCCACAAAAATTGCAGCAGAGGTGCGCGGTTTTAAAGCGACAGACTATTTGAGCCGCAAAGATGCCAGAAGGATGGACAGATTTATGCAGTTTGCCTGTGCCGCAGCACAGCAGGCTGCTAAGGATGCCAAACTGACAGTCAATCAGGAGAACGCCCGGCGGGTAGGGGTATGGATCGGCACCGGTATCGGTGGGCTGGAAACCCATGAAAAGCAGCATCAAATCTTATTGGAAAAAGGCCCCGGCAGTGTCAGCCCTTTTCTGATCCCAATGATGATCTGCAATATGGCATCAGGGCAGGTTTCCATTATGCTGGGAGCCAAGGGTCCCAACGGCAGTACAGTAACAGCCTGTGCTGCCGGAACAAACTCCATCGGTGATGCCTTTCGCCTCATCCAGAATGATGAGGCAGATATAATGATCACAGGAGGGGCAGAGGCATGCATCACCCCTCTTGCAATGGCCGGTTTTTGTGCTATGAGAGCCTTATCCACCCGCAATGATCACCCACAGGGAGCCAGCAGACCCTTTGATGCACAAAGAGATGGTTTTGTGATGGGGGAGGGGGCAGGGATTGTCATCCTGGAAGAGATGCACCATGCCCTGGAGAGAGGAGTAAAGATCTATGCTGAACTTGCCGGGTACGGCACATTAGGTGATGGCTATCATATTGTACAGCCAGATCCGGAAGGAAACGGAGCCGCACAGGCCTTCATCAGTGCACTTAAGGATGCAGGAGTTGCTCCGGAGCAGGTGGACTATATTAACGCTCATGGCACAAGCACAGAGATCAATGACGCCATGGAAACAAAAGCGATCAAAAAAGCCCTGGGAGATCACGCTTACCAGGTTGCAGTAAGTTCCACAAAAAGCATGACCGGTCATATGTTAGGTGCTGCAGGAGCTGTGGAGTGCATTGCAGCAGCTTTGTCCTGTCAACACAACCTGGTACCCCCAACGATAAATTATCGTGATCCTGATCCACTCTGCGATCTTGATTATGTACCCAATGAAGCCAGAGAAAAAACAGTAAATGTAGCTGTTTCGGATTCTTTGGGATTTGGCGGTCATAATGCTGTTTTAGTGTTGAAAAAATTTAATGAGCATGGTGATTGACTTGCTTAGTGTTGATAAGATTATGAAGATACTGCCACACCGCTACCCGTTCTTGCTGGTTGACAGGATTTTAGAACTAGAACCCGGCAAAAGGGCAGTGGGCATCAAAAACGTGAGTATTAATGAACCCTTTTTTCAGGGACACTTTCCCAGAACCCCGGTTTTCCCCGGTGTTCTGATCCTGGAGGCCCTTGCCCAGGTTGGTGCCTGTGCCTTACTCAGTGAAGAGAAACACAAAAGCAGCCTGGCTTACCTGGCTGGTATTGATAAGTTTCGCTTCAGGAGAGTGGTAGTTCCCGGAGATCAACTGCTGCTGGAAGTGGAGCTTATTAAAATGAAGGGCAGCATTGGCAAGGCCAGGGGAAAAGCCACAGTTGAGGGTGCTGCAGCTGCAGAAGGCGAATTTCTCTTTGCCCTGGAGGCGAAATAATGTCATTAAGAGATCTCTTCAACCCTAAATCTAGAAAGAAATATATTACCCTTCCCTCCAACACAAAGGATTCATCCGCTGAACAGGTATCAGTGATCAAGACATGCCCAAAGTGCGGAAAGCCCAACCGGGAGGATGAACTGGACACCAATTTTAAGGTCTGCCCTGGCTGCAGCTATCACTATCCGCTGACTGCTGGGGAAAGAATCTGGATTACCACAGATGAAAACAGTTTTTCAGAATTGTATAGCGGATTAAAGACAACTGATCCCCTTGCTTTTCCCGGTTATGCGGAAAGGGTGGCCAAAGCAAGGGAAAATACAGGCCTTGAGGATGCTGTAATCACAGGAACAACAACGATCAATGGGGAGAAGGCGATCCTTGGCGTTATGGACAGCAGATTTATGATGGGGAGCATGGGCTCTGTTGTTGGAGAAAAAATCGCAGCGGCATTTGAAAAAGCCATAAAAGAGAGGGTTCCGGTTGTTATTTTCACAGCATCAGGTGGAGCCCGTATGCAGGAGGGGATGCTCTCCCTGATGCAGATGGCGAAAACCAGTGCTGCGGTCGCTAGGTTTCATGAAGAAGGTTTGCTGTATATCTCGGTTTTAACAGATCCGACAACCGGGGGTGTTACCGCCAGTTTTGCTACCCTTGCTGATATCATCATCGCAGAACCAGGAACTCTCGTCTGCTTTACCGGCCCCAGGGTTATTGAGCAGACAATTCATCAAAAAATACCCAAGGGTTTTCAACAGGCGGAATTCCTCCTGGAACATGGGATGATCGACCAGATTGTACACCGCAGAGACTTAAAAGAGTTTCTCGGCAAACTGATAGCACTACACAAATAGATCATTCATCTATCCTGACAGCACCATCAATTAATAATAACAGAGGCCGAAGTTAGAAACGTTGCGAAACCAACGGAAGCAGATCTTATGTAAACTTCCGACCTCCGGCCTCCGACTTCCATTACAGGTAGGGAGAGAACAATGCCTTATAAATATTCTCTGGAATTCGAAAGGGATTATCAAGAATTAGAAAAGAAACTTAATGAACTAAAAGATGTTGCCCTTAAAAAGAAGATAGACTTTTCCCAGGAGATTGCCACACTAGAGGCCAAATTAGAGGAGTATAAAGAAGAAAAATACAATACCTTGAAGGCCTGGCAAAAGGTTCAGATTGCGCGCCATCCCGAACGGCCCGCAACGATGGATTACATCAACACCATCTTCGATGATTTTATTGAACTGCGTGGTGACCGCTGCTACAGGGATGACCCGGCCATAGTGGGTGGAATAGCACGTTATAACGGGGTTCCTGTCACAGTGATCGGGCATCAAAAAGGGCGAGATACCAACCAGAACCTCAAAAGAAATTTCGGTATGCCCCATCCGGAAGGGTACCGCAAGGCCTGCCGGCTGTTCAAACAGGCGGAAAAATTTAAGCGGCCGGTCATCTGCTTTATCGATACTCAGGGGGCTTACCCCGGTATTGAAGCAGAAGAGCGCGGCCAGGGTTGGGCGATTGCTCAAAACTTGATGCAGATGTCACTCCTCAAAACACCGATCATCAGCCTGGTTATAGGGGAGGGGGGTAGTGGCGGAGCCCTGGCACTGGGTGTTGCTGACCGTGTTCTGATGCTTTCGTATGCGATCTATTCTGTGATCTCACCGGAAGGCTGTGCCTCTATATTATGTAAAGATGTTAGCAGGAGCCATGAGATGGCTGAATATCTGAAATTGACCGCTCAAGATCTCCAGGCAATGGGAGTGATCGATGAGATCATTCCTGAACCTCTGGAGGGAGCACATACTAACCTGGATCAAACATATAACATAGTAAAGGAAAAGCTCCAGATTCACTTTAATGATCTCATGTCAGGCAGCATTGATCACCTTTTGGAGAAAAGGTACAGAAGGCTGAGGAAAATAGGTATTTTTGAAAAGGATGGGTTCAGTGAGTAATATAATCAAGATCATTACGATTGTCATCTTGGGAGCAGAGGTGCTGATATCGCTGCTGCCGATTGTACCGGGAATCCCTATCATCTATGTGACGATGTTAATCTACGCAATTATCGATGGATTCCAGCAAATAACCCCACTCTTTCTGGTGATCATGCTTTTTATTGCGATTTTCTCCTTCTTTATAGATAATATTGTAGCCTGGATCGGTGCCAAGAAGTATGGTGGAAGCAGAGCCGGTTTATGGGGGGCTTTCTTTGGTGGAGTAATAGGAGTTTTTATTAACCCTCTTTTTGGGCTTCTGTTAGGGCCATTTATAGGGGCTATTGCTGCAGAATTGATTTTTTCTCACCGGCAGTTCTTTGATGCAGTAAAAGTAGGGATTGGTACAATAGTCGGTATTTTCGGTGGATGCATCTTAAAGCTTCTTCTCTCCGTTTTTATGGTAATAGCCTTTATTACACAGGTTTATTAAGTTTAATCTATTTTTCTAAAGACACCAACTACTTTGCCGAGAATTACCACATCATTGCTCCTGATGGGTTCCATTAATTCATTTTCAGGCTGCAGCCGTATGCAGTCTTGTTCCTTAAAAAAACGCTTTACTGTTGCATCTTCGTCATTCAATAAAGCGACAACGATATCACCGTCTTCAGCTGTATGCTGTTGATTGACTACCAGGTAATCCCCATCAAAGATCCCGGCGTTGATCATGCTGTCACCCTTTGTGGTTAACATAAAAACATTATCAGTTTTGTTTAGCATACCAGCGGGGAGGGGGAATGTAGATTCAATATTCTCCACAGCCAGAATCGGTTTGCCGGCAGCAACACGTCCTACAACAGGCACCTGGATGACAGATGATTTGTTTCCTAACACCTCAATAGCTCGTGGTTTGGTAGGATCACGACGGATATAGCCTTTCTTTTCCAGATTGACAAGGTGTGTATGAACAGTTGAACTGGATTTAAGACCGACTGCCTCTCCAATTTCGCGCACAGAAGGAGGGTAGCCACGCTCAGCATTCACTTTTTGTATGTATTTTAGTATAGAAGCCTGGCGGGAAGTTAATTTTCTTTTCACTCTTCAATCTCCTCCGTAATACTAAATTTGCACACTTTTCGAGCGACTACATGGGTGCATACATACACTTTTCTACATTATACCAAAGTTCTATATTGCTTTCATCCAGTTTTTATAGAAATGCCAACTTATTTACTGGCGAAAAATGTACCCGTGAGAATGATTATCCCACCTGCGATTGTATACAGGCCTGGTATTTCATTGAGAAAGATAAATGCTACAATAGCTGCAACAACAGGTGATAGGTAAAGATATGCACCCGCGGTTACAGCAGGAACCTTATCAAGGCAGAGTTCCAAATCAGGTTTCCCAGAGCAGATGCCAGCAATCCCAGGTAGATAATATTTAGCCACCCTGCAGAGTTAACAGCAAATAAATTAACCGGATACTCTAATAAGCTGAAAGGGATCAAAAAAACAGTACCCGCAAAAGTGCTGTAAGCCATGATTGTAGTAGGTGGGTAACGCGTCAAAAGCTTTTTGAGAGTAATACTAAAGATTGCCCAGGCAAAACTGCTCAACAGCACCAATAGGTCACCATAAATCCGCAGTTTATTAAACCCAAGACCATTAAAAGACCCATTGGTAGCAACCAGTACAGAACCGGCAAAGGCAATAACGATACCTGCAACCTGCAGCTTAGATATCCTTTCTTTTAAGATACCCCATGACAGAAGAGCAATAAACACCGGTGACATAGCTATTAGAATAGCGGCATCAGTAGCACCGGCATAGCGCAGCCCCTGGTTTTGCAGTACATTGAAAATAGCAATTCCAGAGAAACCGCAGAACAAAATACCCGGCAAATCATGTTTTTGCAGCCGCGGCTGTTTAGTAATGACAAGAAAAAGTCCCAAAACAATACTGGCTATGACAAAACGCAATAAGGCAATTGTATTCGGTGGGACTTGAGGTAAGATGACCTTAATGCTTGCAAAAGAGCTTCCCCAAATGATGATTACAAACAACAAGCTCAAGTGGCATTTGATCAAAGCTCCTTTTTCGTCCTGACTGATCTGCACATCCAGTTCTCCTTTTGCCGCAAAAAATCTCATCTGAAAAAGTTCATTGAACTAAAATAAAATTTCAGTTGTATTCGATTATACATGAAGAAAAAAAATAAGTTAGTTTTATTTTGTAAACCTTAATTTTTGGTTCCTCCCCAACTTCCGATAATAATAATTATGTAAACTTGGTGGTTTTCTAGGGGGTCCATCTTTAGATTGCTAAGTTTGTGTTCTGCATTTGGGATATCCCCCTCTCGGTTCTTAGCCAATATTAAAAAAAAGCTACTGACTGAGTAATTGATTGCTGCGAAATATTTTTTCCCTATATTCTCTGATATTTAAATGGATTTCTCATAATAATTCGGTTTCACTTAGATAATTGAACATTTCCCCATTCGCTGCCACAGTTAATGTATTCGTCTAAAAAGAAAGGGTAATATATATCCTTCATTACAGTATCAGAAATTATTTTATTGAACTCATACTTATTAATATCACGATTGGACCTAAACTTGTCCGTTTCTTCTGTTAAACGGTCATGAATATTTTTCATGTACGCTTCGAATGCCTTTAAAAAGGCCAACTCATTTTGACTTAAAATACCTTCATTTCTAAATGGAGGGATATTATGTCCGCGGTAATTAGTTCCGGAATTAATTATGCTAGCCGTTACGCCGATGTCATTGGGCCCCCCATTGATACCGTCCATGTAATGCGGAGTTCTACTTAGCATATGATCCAATATCTTAAGATGGTGTGTTAACCCTATAAGTGCGCTGTTTAATCTGTCATCTGCCGGTTCTTCTTGTATTAATGTATCAAGAAGCAATATTGAGCGATCAACTTCGGAATAAAAATCGTTGAGGAAAATCGAAAATTGTTTTTCCTTTTCTTGACACACTTTGTAATATTGATAATTTACAAAAAGGCTGATACTTAACAAAAATATTAGAAAGAAGAGCAATGGCTTTTTAAACATTTTGTCTTCTATCAAGCTTTATTCACCCTCCCAATATTCTCATCCAGTTCTTTTGAAAAAAATTGATCTCTTGTCGTGTTTTTAAAAAAATATAGTGCCTGGGTTTAAAAATATGATAAACCCAGGCACTATTAATCATTATAAATTTGAGCCTACAGTGGTTTCATAACCCCACATTAAACTAACATATCCGTCACCGGAATTAATTTCACCGACAAAATTAGTATTTGCCCCTTCGATCCTGAGGTCCCATTGAGTGAGAGCACCCGAAACAGATCTATACACTTTGCCACCGTGCATTTCATTTTGCTCCTCATAATTACTTCCTATAAAAGCTACTCTCTGCCCGAGTGGATCATTTGTTGAGTGAGGTGTTAGCGCTGCCCATAAATCAACTATTATATCGCCATGAGGGATCAAGGTGACAAAATAGCTTATCCAATCATTATTTCTTTTTGTCAACTTATCCCCGGACAGCGTTTGGGCAATATAAACGTTTCTATCCTCTAAAGCTCCTTGGACTATTTGTAACTCACGTAATGTTAATCCCCAATCATAATACATAACTTTTATAGCCCTAGTGTAATGATTATATTCCACAATCATCCCATGTTTATACCAAAATACTATATCAAAATCAAAGTCAAAGTAATTGCCTTCCTCATCCAAAAACCTTGAATCATGTTGAAAAGCAGTGATTTGTGTAATAGTATAGCCATCTTGTTGGGCACTGCGAGCATAGTAATTCCATCTTGGTGATGTCTCAATATCTACATCCTTTTTCCAACCTGATCCTTTAAATAAGCTTTCCGGTAGGTTGTAATCCAACAAGTTGACGCTATTAGTATATGGATCCTTCAGGTCTTCAAAAAGTCTGTCTAGCTCATTGAAGTTTACTGGAATATCAGTCCATGATTGAATTGTAATCGGTGAATCAACAGTAAAATTACCATCAGTATCCGCCGTTCCTGTTTCTACTACTTTAATACTATCTTGAATTTGTTCTCCATGTTCGGCCTTATTATGCATGTTAAGTAAATGAACTACTTTTTCTATTAGCTCATCTTCGTCCATGTCCAAATTTGCAACAAGTTCATTAGAACCCTTATAAAAGATTTCAAAAATCTGCTGGTCTATACCTTGCTGAAACCGCACCCATTCACCGCTCTCTCTATCTTCCAAAACAATCGATAATAATGTACTTCCCCCATTATCATATTGGTCATGTGCAGAGTCACTTACCTTATTTTCAATTTTGAATTTCAGGACGTTATAATCTTCAGTAGCTTCTATGTCACCGAGTACTAATTTACCCGCGTAATATCCTTTTCCTCTGACAGGATACAATTTACCATGAAGCTCAAGGGAAGTTTCGACACCATTACAAACTATATTCCCTTTACCTTTAATGACACCATTTTCTTGGGCTATTTGTAAATCATTTAAAAGAATATCGCTACCTTTTTGGATACCTTTTCCTTGTTGTAAAATCTCTCCTCCAATATTTTTTATCTTTAAGTCGCCGACCGATGGTTTGGCATCAACTATTTGCACAGCCATTACACCCAAAAAAAACACCATTAACAATACACTCAATAGCTTCCTCATTGTAAAAAACTCCTTTTTTAATATTTTTGTTCAAGTCCTCATGAAATGTGGGATTGCCGCAATTTAATGCTCAACGTACCCACTCCTTTCCTCTAATTTTTTCACTTCTAATATTCATCCCTCCGTCGAAAACGTTTTAATATTAATAACTAATTGATGACAAACGGGCTTGCAGCTGATAAAACACCCTCGCCCTCTAACAAAAAACCACGAAAAGTCCCGCCATGCTACCGCAAGGCATTGACCTTCGTGGTCATATTTTCCGGATAATTCATACTAGTGTGTTACATTATTTACATGTTAATATATATTCTATAATAAGGCAACAATTCCTTCAAGAACTGCATTTTGTTGTTTCATCAATATCGACCCATTTTTCGGATGGTTGCTATTAGATGCTTCTTCCACGCTAGGGTTAGTACCTCTTCTCACCTAGGTTGATTATGGATAGTCCTTATGGTATAATCTAACAAAAGGAGTTCCTTGCATGGGGAGGGGAAAACATGTCAGAATACACAATAAAAATAGAATTCGAACTTCCTTGAGAATTATTCTTTAAGGAACGAGCATTAACCCAATCATTAATCCAAGCTGATGTTTTAAAAAGGTTGGCTGCAACCTTTTATGTTGACGGAAGTTTATCTCTAGGTAAAGCGGCCAGACTGGCCAATGTATCTAAGCAGGATTTCTTGGACTTTTTAGCAGATCATAATATACCCCTTAACTATGATGTAGACGAATTGGAAGAAGACTTATCAATAGTTAAGGAGATTTTACAAAATGAAGGTGGTTTCTGACTCAACACCTCTTATTGCTCTATCCAGGATTAACGAATTAGATGTTTTACATAAAATATCTCCCACTCAGTTCTTAACCCAATATAAAAAAAAGCAGCTACTGATTAATTATTTGTAGTTTCTTTTATCGTTGAAATTAATAACGAGCTGAGTAATCAATTGCTGCGAAATAATTTTTCCCTATATTCTCTGATATTTAAATGGATTTCTCGTAATAATATGGTTTCACTTAGATAACTGAACATTCCCCCTGGTATCCTTACAATACAGTATAAAAACGACGCCTAAAATTGCGTTGTAAGCAACGATAAAACTCTTCAGAGGGTGTTTGTACCTGAAACAATTTAAATACACTACTTCACCTTTCTTTCTTTCACTTTCTACAAAAGAGACTAATTTATTAGGTATAATAGAATGTGTATCAGATGTGATCCATATTATAAATTTTCATTAAATTTTAATTTGTTGTCTTTTAATTATGCTTGTTGTCAGGATTTTTGATATCTTCTAATTCAGCTCCCATGACTA
>NZ_CDRZ01000040.1 GCF_000946815.1 Syntrophaceticus schinkii
CATGCTTTCCCTTGAAAGCCGAAACGGTGAAGACCCGAGAACCATCGGCCAATTGTTCTACATCTGTTGTGATGAGCTCAAGGACATTAGCCTGGCAGACGCGCTCCAGAAACTCCTCACTCTGTTAGAGCAGTTCCTAGGCGAGCGGCTGCAACTGGCTGAGCAGGAGATCCGCAGGTTGATTGACTACTTAATCGGCAATTTACCCTCGTTTTTCAAGGAACGACTGGCTATTTGTTGCTGCGAAAGTTGAGTTATTATCAATAGCAAAATCGAACGGTACGATACGCCTGAAAGAAATGCCGCGGTATACTTAATTAACCAAATGGTTGCAGATGGAAGAAAGAATGATTTAGTGCTTTTTGATAGGGGGTATCCATCAGCAGCTTTAATTTCATTTTTATACGGCAGAGGAGTAGATTTCTTAATACGTTTACAGAAGAACCACTTTAGCAAAATAATCGATCCCAATAAAGAAGATCAAATCCCTTGCAAGGGTGGCTATTCTCCCCGAGCTTGCTAGTAGCTCATAATCACAAATCAGAACCCGACGCTATTGCGTCACCTGTATAATTGCCAAGCGTTCCCTGAGTTCCACACCATTCACATGTATAGATTCCGTTCTTTGTGATGGTGCAACCTAAATGGCCGCACGTACCACAGAGGGTAAAGCCTGTTTTGCCACAGTATGGACATCCGGGATAATCAGCAGCATATTGAATGTTTCCTTTTATAAAGGCTTTGTCGTACCCCTCGTGCTTTGCATTCTTTTCCTTAATTGAAAAAGACCAGGTTATGAGCCAGTTATCAGGCTGAGCTTTTCCACTCTCATACCATAAGTTTTATGCGTTTCAGCACACTTAGCCAATACTACAACAGCTTCCCTTTGTTCCTTCATCAATTCCATCCTCCGTTTCATCTGACAAATCATATGAAGATGCATCTTCCGGTTCGAGTTTGTCACCATCAAATTGCATCAATTCCGAGTTGGAATCATCCGCAAAGTAAGCCATCAAAAGCGTAATATCATCGCCACAACCTTGCTCACTGGTTTCGTCTAACCAGTCCTTAAGATTGTTGCATACTTCTTTAACGCCGTACTGCTTAATCATTTCAAAGTAATCTGTACAGGTTTTTTTGAATTCCTCTTCGTTACGATAACTATTGGAAAAGCCATCGGTAGAAAGCATGAATAATAAGTTTTCTTGGATAAAGCTTTCCCGCCTGTAAAGGACGGTAATCGCGTTTTCCCAAGCGTCTATTTTGCTTAATGAATGTGTCTCGGTTCCAAGTATCTTATCCGAAATTAGGAATTGTTTAACACCTGCATTATCAACACATGTAATATCCCCATCGCCTATTTGAAAAGCAAAAACAAACAGAGGAGTAATCATAAGCCCGAGTAATGTGGTGCCGTATAACTTATATATTTCTCGCTCGTTTATTTCACCGTTTTCAAGCTTTGGGATATCACGTTTGTACTTTTTATGAATAGCCAATACGCGTCTTTTCCATTCGGCATGGATTTGTTGCGCTATTTTGGTATCTCCATCTCTCTTGAGAAAAGTCAAAAGCGCTTCCAGATTGTCGTGATAGCCTCCATAAAGATTTTCCATCTCTTTACAGAAAACATTAACAGCTATATTTGACCCGGTTTTGCTATAAAGACAAGTTTTACTTCCGTGCCCGTCAGCAACAGACAAAACTGCTGCATCACCGTCCATTTCAATCTTCTTGTAACTATCCTGACATTCTGTCTCTGTGCGCTTATGGGAGGCACCTTGCACATTTCTACCGAAAATTATAGGTTTCATTATGCAATCATCCTCTCTAGTAAAACAGCATCACCAAACGTCGTCAGCGTTAATATCTCTATGGTCAGGTATGTTATTCATATCCAACACTAACGGAGCATTGGTATCTGTTGAATCGGCTGCTGTATCAAGGTCCTTTGCTCGACTTGCCGGAGCAGATACAAGGGATGCTGCTGTTGATGCCCATTTAATCATTTTTACGAGTGCCTGCGGATTATTGGCCTGAAGAACAAGCTCACGATTTCCGGTGAACTCCTGCAAAACATCACCATCAGCATCTTGACCAATGGATATAGCTATCCTAACAGCCTTCTTGCCCCAAGGAAGATGTAACAATTTGTCAAGCGACTTTTTATAATCGTCGGTCGGCTGACCATCGGAAAGGAGCACAATAACCGGAGGCAAAGCACGGTCTGTCATCGGCGGGATGGTAAGTTGTGCTGCCAAAAGTTCAAATGCCTTTCCAAGGTCGGTCACTCCGCCTGCATCCAGGTCATCCCATGCAAAGTCCTCAATATTGACCGGATTTGATGTGACCCATGATGCCCCAGTAGAAAACTTAAGGGTTCTTAGCATTAATTGCGCATTTGGGTTATCATTTGCGGCATCAACCATTTCCGGAATTGTTGACTGAATCGCGTGATTAACCGCGCCAATTTTCTCTCCATACATGGAGCCGGAGCAGTCTACAACCCAAAAGAAATGCAACGGTCTGCTTGCGAGTTCTCCACCCGGACGCTTTATTTTCTCTGCCATTTTAAATTCCCCCCTAAAACTTTAGTGATATTTTTATGAGCAATTACATAGGTAACGCCCACATGGATACTTATTTAAATTCTCCGACACACTGACCGAAATCGATCTTCACATCCTTAGCTATTGCGGCGCTACGACCGTTTGCAATTGCTATTTGCTGACCGTCCGGTTTTATGTATGTCCAATTGTTACAGCTCTCATTTTTGATTCCCCACAATGAAGGATTCTTGGGATTTTGCACAACAGCACCGATTACGGTATCCATATCATAATCGCCATTAATGTGATGAGCATAAAGCTTAGAATCCTTTTGCAGAACGACTCTGGACTTGCCTATCACAATGGTAGCTGGCATTTGAACAATATTCTGGCATGACCAGCAAGTATGCCCTACACCCATTTCAACTTTCTTTACGTCATAAAACACTTCTGCACCACATTTGGAGCAAGTTACGATTCCGGTCATCATGTTAGCAAAAGTATCAAGCCATTTCTTTTCTGTAACACGTTTGTTAGGCTTAGATAAGCCCTCTGTGAACGACTGAGTAAACAAATCTCTCAGCTCCTGTGGATACAAATCCCAATAGATTAATGGATTATCCTGATATCCCTTGACTGGACGATTCGTTTTATTGACAGGGTCGAATATAAAAACAGTGTCTGTTCCGTATAGCTTGTTCATGGCATGGATGTCCATGCACTTGATATCAGCTTCCTTTTTTCCTTCAAGAGGGTGGCCCATCATAAACATGTAGAACAGCAACACAGCAAGAGAAAACATATCGGTATTTCTTGATGGTTTAGCCTTTCCGACGACAATCTCCGGAGCCATGAATCGAGGAGTTCCATAAACAGAGCTGTCATCCACGCCGTTTGCAGACACATTATCATTATCACAAATCAGAACATCACCGCTATCTGGGTCAAAGAACATATTTCCAAAGGAGATGTCTCTGTAACTGTATCCAATAGTATGAAGTTTCTGATATCTGTTTGTAAGATAATAAGCAGCCTTACAAAGGGCATAGAATGAAGGCTCAGCCCGACGCTTCATCATATCGACGATGCTTCTGTAGTTTTTGGGTCTCAGCGGCATGATATACCCAAATGATTCACCATAGGATTTGAATATGATATCCTGCGGCCACAGAAACGATGTATCTGGAGACCCTTTCGTAACCAGATTATCAAGGATTGCCTTCTGTTCTTTTGTGGCCATATGTTTAAAATACCACTTCAATGCATAGTGCTTTCCATCGCTTTCGACATCGTAAACTTCCCCTTGGCCACCGGCACCAAGCATAGAATTAACTTTATATTCTATGGAGCTTTCCGATGTTAATACAGTACCGGCCTTTAATTGTCCTTCCATATCGCATTCCTCACTTTACTTGCTGAAAAACAGCATTTATAACGTTCCCGTCAGGAACGAATATTTTATAATTACCCTGACTAAATTGCAGTTCAATACAATTGCTATAAGGCGTTATCGCGATTAAAGCGTCAAGTGGCTTGTCAAAGCCTTCTGCTTCACCGACAAAAACCAAACGTCTATTGGTAATATAGAGAATTCCTTTGATCTGCTCATACTGAACGTTATCCACGACATCCGTGTTGCCTCCGCCAATATGCACTCTGGTTCCCTTAAGGAGTCCAGGCCGCCGCCGCGACGTTGATAGCGTTTATTAACAACCTTCTTCTCGTATATTGCTTTTTCTATGTAGTGGCAGTGTTCGCCGTTTTTAAGGAAGATTTTATTTGTATTTAATATCGGCAGTCTGCCCTTCAAAATTTCCTGCTTTGCCACATCAGGCAAAATTACTTGAATAATTGGGATAGTTTGCCTCCTGAACAAATCTAATAGCCCCATACTATCACCTCTTTACTCGTTGCATCACCGGATTAGCAACGATAAAACTGCAATAATCGCCGCGATACCTACACCACCCATAAGCAGATACAATTTCGTTTCTATGGATTTTTTCATATCCTGACAGGTTTTGAACAACTGGTCGAAGTTTGTATTCTCCAATCGTTGCAAAAACTCCTGGTATTTTGTGTTAAGAGTTCGGTTCATCTCTTCAATAGCAGACTGAGCAGCTTCAAGTTGCTTTATATTGCTTTGCTGAGAAGCCGTAAGTTTCTGTACTGCGGAATCAATGGCAGATTCATCTGCGCTTTTTAGTTCTGCAATAAATCTCTCAGTATCTGTGTTCAGTTTAGAGATTTTAAGTGATAGCTGTTCGACCGCAGCTTTAAGGGTAGCTTCGTTGTTCGCTTTTATCTCTGTAACAGCAGTTTTTGTTTCCTGAAGGACACCGTTAATATCATACGAGAGAGCACCGCGCAACGTTTCAGACTTATTGCTCACTTCCTCAATAACCCTGTAATTGTTTGTCTTCATTTCCGCGACAGCGTCCTGCGTTCCCTGAAGGACGCTTTTAACATCAGCAGCGAGCGCTTCACGCAATGCTTCGGACTTACTGGCTACAGAGTCAGAAAGGCTGACGTTACTCTTCATAACACTCGCCGTAGCATCTTGTGTGCTCCGCGTTACCATTTGAACTTCCGAAGAAACCCCTGCCCGAAGAGTTTCAGACTCATCTGTAACAGCCTTCACATGTCCCTTAATTTCCTCAATAAGGGATGCTGATGCCTGCTCATATCCACGCTGCTGATTCTTTACTGCTAAAGTAAGCGCCTCTATACCCGCCAGCAGTTGATTTGACGCCAGGATGTTTTCCTGGAATTTCTGCACTTGTTTCTCAAGTTGCTCAATACTATCAAACATAGGGCTTCCTCCTACTTTTATCGAATATATCATTCAATGCTTTAGAAATAAATCCATAATAGACCATGTCCTTAGGTTCATTTGAATAAACTGTGTCTAAGAACTTACCTAATCCGCCAGAAAAAGTACTCGCATCGGAATCGATGTAATTTGTTATTGCCAGCCGTCCTTTTGTAGAGCACTGTGCGTAGATTTTAGGCAAGTAATCAATAATGTATTGATGTTCCCTATCATTTATATACCGTTCGATTCGCTCAAGTCTGCTTTGCTCAAACAGCCCGTTATATTTTAAGCTGGCGGCAAATATCAGAAAATCGAGCTTATACGAGTATCGATTGCTGTTTATACGCTCGATATTTGCCAAAGTTGATGATGAAATGCTGGAAAGAATCTTGTTTCCAATTTTCTTAATTCCCATCTCATTGTATAAGGCCTCGTCACTTTTCAGTTTTATGAACGGTAAAGAGAAATAATCCTTTATAGATGAAGTTACCTCCTCACTGTTCTGGCTGCTGTTCGTGACAAATTCATATAAGTCCAGAAATTGCTCATTGTGATGATACAGGTATTTGGCGTAATACCAATCAACATAAATTCGGATTATCTCTTCGGGCGAAGTTGCTCTGTCAGTTTTGGCGATGCTTTCGCGGTTATTTCCCAGCTCTTCAAAGTAGTCACGAGTACGGGTTCTTATACGCTTAAACATCTTTTTGGGGTCTTTTTTTATATGATTTCGTGTCAATGGAATTAACATCAATCATTATGTCGATTCCGGTATCGTCTTTGCTTTTAGAATAGGCATACCAGTTGTTGATATAGCCCACCACGTACAACATATATAACTTTTGCTTCGCATCCGCTAATTCATCCGGTTGATATGTCTCAACGTACAGGGCTCGATCTCTCCTGTTAAAATCATCATATACAGACATCAGTTGCTGATACAAAACGTCACTTGTGGGACAGTTATTAGTAAGCTTCCTGTAAGCATCTGCGTAATCGTTGTTCAGACCCTCAAGCAGGGAGGGAATTTCATTGATAGGGGTATCCCTTTTCAGCAATCTCTCCGGAGCATTGGCCGCAGATAAATAGATAATGTATGAATGAACTTGCTCATTTGCGCGTCCCGCACGGCCAACCTCTTGAATATATTCACTTTTTGAAAGCGGAAGCCCGAAGTGTATGATGTTTCTTATATTCGGGAGGTTTATACCAATACCTAGTTCCTCGCTTGCTACCAGAACTTTGCATTTTTGATCTGCGAAATGATGATACGCTTCCGGATTGTCCCGTGAGAATATATCCGCTTCATAGCCAACAACATCGGCAACTTTGCGGGAAAAGTCATCGTTTTTAGTAAATATGATTGTACGTTCGTTTCTGGTCATGAGGGTTTCGCTGATTTGTCCTAACAGAGCATACATTTCGTTTTGGGTTTTTACGCAATGAAACTCATACGAAATATTGTTCTTTTCAAAAGCTATAGGAGATATGATATTTTCCTGTGGAATACCAAGCTGTTTTTGAACATCCTCAACAACAGTGTAATTTGCTGTTGCTGTGAACCCAAGAAAAGTAATCTGATCAAGGAATTTGTTCAAAAACTTTGACAACATCAAATATTCTGGTCTAAAATCATGTCCCCAGTTTGAAAGGCAATGGATTTCATCCAAAACCACAAAGGAAAGCAATGGGCCGGATGAGAGCTCATATTCTCTTACCATAGATTCATATCGTTCGATGCTTCCCTTGTTAATATACCGGAATGCTACAAGGAGATTTCTGTTTTGCAGCGTAGTAGGCGTAATGTAATTGAAACTATTGAACATCTCATAGCATGAAAAGCTGTTCTCTCCAGTTAACTGCAGGTGTGCAACGTTATCAATTCTATGAAAAGCTTGCAGATTCCGTATTTGGTCCTGAATCAAAATATCCGTAGGTGATATAATGAAAATCGGCAGCGGCTGAAGAATTGAAATAAAATAGTAAATCAATGACTTGCCGCTTCCTGTAGGCATTATGCATACAGAGTGCTTTTTAGCTGATATCATTTTGCAGAGTGCTTCAAACTGTCCTTCCTTAAAGGAATCAAACGGAGATATTTCCGTCAGAATGTACTCAAGGTCAGCGAGGTTGTCCTTCGTGAGCTTATAATTGATTTTACGGCCATACCAGATTTCTCTCGCATTGGAAATAAACTCATCATTGTTGCATGCATATATTCCGTCCCGGCCATCAAGATAAACCGGTATTCCTTTTGCATTTAAGCGGGCAGACAGCTTAACGGGCTCTTTACCCATAAGTCTGCTGAATAAAGCTTCATATGTGTCTATTATCCGGATAGCTGTCTTGAGATTATCAGCTTCGCCGTGATATGCCAATTCAAGAACACCGTTCTTACAGTAGTTATTTTTTATAAGTTGCAGCAGAATAATGGCTGTGCGAAAGACTGAACGGTAATCTATTTCATAAAGCCTTTCGTCCTTCTTTAAAAATCGCGGAATATCATCGTCATTCATCTGAGAATTACGAATCATGTAATTATATACCAAGGCATAAGCATTTGCGTTTGCGTGCTCACAGATGAGCGCTTTCTTAATGCCGTAAATGAAAAAACCATTGTCCGAATTACCAATTCCGCACGAAATATAGATTCTATTTTTATCAAGCCTTATTGTCGGATTAACAAAATAATCTTCAACATCGCTCCTGTCGAACATCTCATTATCCACTTCTGCAGTAAAATCAAACTGAGGAGCAACGGGAACGACTTCCAACTCAGAAGATGCGGTTTCTTCCTGAATTTCTGCTTCTATCGCATCCAACGCGGAAGCAATAGCGCTGTCAAATGAACTGTTCCATGTGTCAACCGCCCACTTTGCGCGGTCATCCACCATAGCGTGATTCTGGATCAGAATCTTGGCATATCGAGATTTTTCAACAGCAGTAAGAGGTGAACAAGATCGAAGACTGTCTACGATTCCCTCATCGTAAGCAGTAAGCATCAAATTCACCTTTGCCATATCGTTATAAAAGACATCACACAGAATAGCTCTTATGCCTTTACGACCCAGAAGAATCTTGGGATTCTGCGCAAATATTCGTTTCAATTCCGTTGTGCTCATTCTGGTTCACCCTATCTTGTAATTGCCGTGGCGTACCTAAGTGTCAATTTGGCCCGTCGGGGTCATATTTAGCGCTTTTCCCTAAATTGCATCTGTCACACAGAGTTCGCAGGTTGCTAAGCTAAGAACCTGATTGGCAACGATGTTCAATATTAGGGTAGCTTTCCTAGAGCCGGGAGGACCTTGAGCAGCAACAATCTTATTGTTAACACTGTTATAGATAACTTGAGCCTGTAAATCAGTTGGTGGATATTCACCAAGTGCCCATAAAATAATTCTTTTTCTTTTAAGTTTTTATCTGATATGTACGCAGTAAGCAGATTTCGCTTATAGTATAAATCAGCTGTCTTTTTATTAATTATATAATTCAGATCCCGGCGGCTAAAAAGGTAAATTGAGTGTAGACCCCATTTAAAAATACAATCCCGTACAGAACTTCTAGATAATTTGTTTTTTCGACATACATCCAAGTAAATCCTGCTATATATACACCATACCGCCATTACAAGAATCTGCCTGACTTTACATGAAAAACCTCACCTTACATCGAATATTATGAAAATAACTATAATTCTGTAACAATGGAATCTACATAAAAAAGTTTGTCTCTACTCCTGTATGCCTGAATAACCTGCAACGGGAAGGGCTTACCCAAGGGGTATATCTAACAGGAGATGTTATGCTGCGTAATGGTACAATTATTAGGGAGGTAATAGAATGCCCCGCAAAGACTATATGACGATCAAGGCACACGAAACAGTTCAACAAATGTTTAACGAGTTTGTGAGCAGTAAAAAGATTACAAAAACTGTTGCTTTAAACGATATGTTGGAAATGTACATGTTGGCTAAAGACGAGGATTTATACTTAAAGCTAAAGCGTAAATATCTTAATGTAAGTGTATAAATGTGTACAGAGGAAGTCAAAAGCACGTACTGGACTGGACAGCCACATTTTGTTGATGAATTTATGAAATTACTAGCATCAGATCCTCAAGTCAAGGTGCCTGTACAGGCGACCTGGAATTAGAGGTCCCATGCTCACAAAAATGGCGGTCCAACACCAGGGGTTTTTATTATCCCTTTTGGGTACTCAAGCCAGGCCAATCTAGCCGGCAACCGCACCGGATAAAAAGGTTCAATTCCTGAAATGGTTATCCCGTCCAACAGCAAGTGAGACAATGACCCAAGAAAAATAATCAGTCCCAGTACTAAGGGTGTTGGCCAGGAAACCCCTGCCTGAAGAACTGTATGGGTTATTCCTCTATGACCTGCAATCGCATTTACTGCGAGAGATAATGATTTCCTTTTCCTACCCAAAGTGCTCCTAGGATGATCTATATCAGGCAAAAGCCCCGCAAACATACCTAGAAAGAACCCTTCAAGCGGTGATCCTGTTAACTGGCCTATAACTGCTCCAATAAAGGCTCCCGCAGCAGCATGAGTTTTGCCGGTCAAACTGTTTTCACTCCTTTCGCTCTGTTATAAATACGGCGTGAGAAGCTGCAGCAACATCTCCGGCCTGCATTTTCGACTTAATTATCACCAGCAACCTGGAATTCTCCCGCTGGAGTATGCTCTTCCCGATTCGATGCTGACGGCAGTATTAATTGACGGTTAACTCGCCACGCCCCACACCCTCAACATGAACGATAACAAAAACTAAACCCCACACTGCTTGCAAGGAATGTTATATTAACGCTTACATTACCCCTACAGCACTTCGCAGTAAGTACATGGGTAACTCTAACAGCATAAAGACTCTATTGTCCCATTAGCTGGTATTCAACATAATGCGGGTGGTAAACGGTACCTTTGCGCCTAAAAGCAATAAAGCAAGCCTAACCCCGATTAGAGGATGGTCTCTATTAAATAAAGTGGTTGGCGCTGCATAGGTAAGGGAGAAGCAAAGGAAGCAAAGGAAGCAAAAAGAACGTCCCTTTGCTTCCTTTGCTTCCTTTAAAACAGTATATGAAGTTTCCTTGCAAGGAATTAGCGAATCGGAATTCCAGGTTTTTGACAGGCTGCTTGAAAAAGTATATGAAAATTTGAACTCACGGGAGTCAGAGAGATGATTGAATTTCTACAAGGATTTGGGATATTATGCGGATACTTTTTTGTATGCGCGTCGGTAGCACTGCTGTTACGGCGTTTTGCCCGTATTCCCTCGGAAGTATTTCGTAAAATCTTACACATTATATTGCTGTGTTCATTGTTTGTATGGATCTATGCCTTCCAGACATGGTGGATTGCATCACTGGCGGCTCTGATTTTTATTGCAATCGTATTTCCGTTACTATCTTTGGCAGAGAAGCTGGACTGTTATTCCGAACTGCTCACCGAACGAAGAAACGGAGAGATTAAGCACAGCCTTATTCTTGTATTCAGCATGTTTGCAATTCTAAACAGTATTTGCTGGGGATGGTTGGGTGAAAGATGGCTTGTTCTTGCATGCATATGCGCCTGGGGTTTTGGCGATGCGCGGCTGCCGCTTTGAATCGGGAAAAAATACGGGAGACACTATCTTGAAGGCAAGCTCATAGAAGGGCGTAAAAGCGTCGAAGGAACACTTGCGATGTTTACGGTGTCCTTAATTTCGGTTCTCATCGTTCTGTTAATCAACGGAAATGTCGCGTGGTATACCAGCTTAACGATAGCTGTGCTGACAGCAGCTGCCAGTTCCATTGTTGAGCTTTATACCCGCAAAGGCATGGATACGATTACCTGTCCGTTTGCTGCTGCGGCCGTGCTTTTGCCGCTTGTGCATCTATGGGGTGCGTAGCCATGAAAAACAAATCAGGCGAACGGACGCTTCTTGCATCTGTTGTTCTCAGCTCGCCCGGACCCATTGTCGTTGGAATCGGTCTTTTTTTGGGTAAGTCATCCACCCAGCTTGCGGATTTTATTCGCCGATCGGCGGAACTTATCGCAATAATTGTATCCTGGGCGATATACCGTGTGACACATAAGGGTACGGAGTTCGATGATAATCACAGGCTTCACCTTGAGCGTGTTGCCAATCATTGCGTCGGCGCCGCTATGTGTCTGAGCGGCATGGCGATGCTATTGGTGGCGTTCTTATATCCCGCCGAAGAGAAGGGCAATGTAATACCAGGCCTTATAATAGCCATTTTGGGGCTTGTAACAAATTCATGGTTCTGGATACGCTACCGAAGGCTAAACAAAGCAAACCCC
>NZ_CDRZ01000041.1 GCF_000946815.1 Syntrophaceticus schinkii
TGACAGCTATTCACACAGCCAGGCCTTTTCCAGTGTCGGTTTAAAGAAGGGATCCATCCGCAGACCTTTGACCTCTTTCCGTACGGCATGAAGGGATACATCATTGAAGATAGGGGCTACCGGCACATCTCTGGCTACCAGTTCCTGCAGGTTCCGGTAGAGGGCCCTCCCTCCATTTTGCAGCACCATTTTTGTAGATGTCCCATTGATCTGTAAACCGAATAAACCGAATAAACCGAATAAAAAAGACCATCAAGGTCTACCCAGCTTCTGCAAGGGATAAGACCTTCATGGCCTTTTTCTCTGATTAGCGCTTTTTTATCAAACATCTCATAAATACTCGAGATTATTGTCGAATAACTTCAGTTATTCATATACTCATTTTTATATTCCACAAAAATATATAAAATCCTGCACTAACTTGCTTTTTTTAATACAAAATATCAGAACAGTGCCTTTCGGAATTGTTCCAGAGCTACAGTCATATAAAAAGCAGCACACTTACGTTCTCTCTCAAAATAAAAAAACCACACTGCTTCACCTGCTTCAATAACGGTGAACAGCGTGGTTCGTGATCCAGCCTTTTTACTGCTAGTTAGGACTTCTGCTTATACTTGAATCCCCTGACCAGAACAATGGGTGTACCGGCATCAGCAGACCCGGCAACAAGATCAGCCAGTGTCCCGATGATACTGGTAGCACTTCGAGGGGTTGTCCCCAGATTCTCTTCTACCTTTTCCCCCTCCTTGTTCTCCAGGTAGGTGATGATTTCTTCTTTAGAGTACCCCTTGCGGTAAAGGGTATCCACCACAAGCTTCAGTTTGGAACCGCTGCGCAAGCCCGCACTTTTCAGGCCGCTGCTGACCCCGATTGCGGGATGAGGATCTGCCAGTTCATAGATCCCTGTGTCAGGATCCTTATACGCCCCATCCCCGAAAATGAGAACATCCACAGATTTGCCGGTTTCCTCTTTGATCATTTCTCTTATCTTTTCTGCGGTATCATCAGCATCTTCAGGCAGGAGCTTGAGCACTCCACCCTCAAAATCGGATACATTGGAACCGATAACCCCCCAGGGTTCAGGCCCTATATCCTGGATAGTGATCACCGGAACCATTGCTCCAAAAGAAACAAATAATTCCCGCAGTTTTTCCCGCTCATGAACAGCACCGATGCAGACACCGTCAATATAGCCCAGGTCATAAATCTTCAAGGGGTTGTTGGTGAAGATAACCTCACCCCTGGCTCCCCCTTCTTCGATCATTTGGAGATACAACCCACGGTAATCCACATTGGTAATGGGGTGAGAAAAGCTGTTATTTCCTAATTCATTGGCGAAGATAACATCACGTTCGTAATAACTATCGATCTGTGGTGAAAAATCAAGTTTTATGGGTTCTATATTTTTATGCTGAAAGAAGTCATTGGCATCCACCATTGTCAAATAGTTATGTTCCAGGTTGACAGCGATCGCCAGGCATGCTCAGCCCCGGGCACATCCTTTTGTATGCCCACTGCTTTTCTGGCTGCTTTTTCTAACTCCGCAAAGGTCACTTCTATAACAGCCAGTTTGCCATCCGGCATCCTCACGGTCAGATCAGCAATCCCTTTTCCGGCAATCTTGCGAATGCTGATAATATGGCAGCCAATCTCCTGCAGTTTCAAACCGGCAATGATCTCCCTGATTAGAACATTGAGCATAGGAGTATTACCCCTGGCATCACGCAAACTCCACAGGGTTTTTTTAAGTCTCAGACGGGTAGTGGCAAATTCCTCATCGATCACCTGGTTGCCGACCTCATCAAAGGGAATGGGAAATTGAACGATAACCTTTCCTCCCCTTGTTGCCATAGCCAGAGTTTTCATAATCAAGGCAAAGCGGTTTCGACTGGCAATGGGGCTGATCACTGCCAGAGTGCCGCCGGATTTCAAGTTCAGCTTCTCTTGCACTTCCCCGGCAAGTTCACTGCAGGAAAGATAACGGTTTTGCGACCTGGCAACAACAGCCTCTGTAATACAAATAATATCTCCATCATCGACTATTGGTTTGACGGCATCTGTTGTGATAGAAGCAATATCATCATAGGGAACGATAAGGCCTATTTTCAATCCTATTGCTGCCACACCTGAATTTGCGGGCAGGGTTAATTTATTCATTGGCTCCATCCTTTCGTGGAATGACCACTGTCCTGATTTTGATGCCCATACAAGGCAAAATCCCTTGGTCAACCGATTTTATTATAATAGCCATTCAGCATAATGACAAGTCTTCATCTTTTCCGGCACCATTCAGAACAACTAAATTAATATTGACCACCTCCCAGTTAATGGCTAATGATGGAAATATTCAAGGCCCCAGTGTATACCCTATTTCACAAGAAATGCAAACCGGCTTGACAGGCTACAATTTTATCCCGCCCCTGCCGCTTAGCTTCCAATAGGGCCTCATCCGCCTTCTGGAGTAAGACTCTCAAGTTCTTGTCAACATCTCCTTGAACATGACCGGGCTGCCAGACGCAAACCCCCGCACTCACTCGAAGCTCCGAAGGTTCCGATGCTTCACAGGGATGCTCAAAACTGTATTTGTGGGTTGCTTCCTGAACCCTCCTGGCAATAGCTAACGCCCCCTCCAATTCTGTATTCTGCAAAATCAATGCAAACTCGTCCCCTCCAAACCTTCCTACCAGGTCACCCTTTCGTACAGCAGCTTGAAGCAAATCAGCTAAATCGCTCAGCACCAAATCGCCGCAGTTGTGTCCGTAATTATCATTGAACTTCTTGAAGTGGTCCACATCAATCATCACAGCAGCTATCGGCAACCTCAAATTTTGAGCTTCAATAAACATCTCACAGGCACTGCTAAGAAATGAACGGCGATTCATCACACCTGTCAAATCATCGTAATAGGCAATTTCTTGCAGGCGGGCATTTTTTTCCTCAAGCTGTGCACGGAACACTTCCAATGTCTGATTGCGCTTTTTGATCTCGTTCTTTTGTTCTTCCAGGATCTCTATTTGCAGAACAAGTTTTTCATAAAAGTCTTTCAGACGAAGGGACATTTCGTTAAAGGCGCGAGTCAATACTCCAACTTCCAATCCTGAATCCACCTTGATCTGATACCCAAAATCACCATCTGCAATTTTTTGAGCTTCCTCTATAAGTTGATAGAGGGGGTTTGTCAATTTTCGTGTCACAAAGGTACTCATGGGGACGGAGATCAACACCATTACCAAAAGGAGCAAGAAAACCATAGACCCCCATTGAGCAAAGATTCCGGAAAGAACATCGTTTCTATTCATCTCTGCAACCAGAAGTTGTTCCAAATCGGGCAACCACCGGTAAGCGGCAATTATCTGGCAATCTCCATCAGCATAAGTCTCTGTTCCAGTCCCCCTATCCTGTAGCCAAGACATAACTCTGGAACTCACTTGACCGGAAAAACTATTGCTGTTAGTCAGCTTGTTTAATGCGACAGCACCTTGTTCACAATCCCCAAGTACATAAAACTTGATCTTGCTCAACTCAGGATTTCTGGGATTGTAGCCGAAGCTGTAGGTCCATTTGCTCTGCCCTCGCAGCTTATTATCAAAAACAGAATTTACATCATCTCGCGCGGTGGATAGTTTGATTTTGTTGACATCATATTCAGCACAAATAATATTGCCTTGCTCTGCTGCTGCTGGCATCATGACAAGCAAACTGTTTGCAGAATTGGTCCGCAAAACTCCCCTCTCTGTTGGCATCCCTTCAGGCAAATCGACAACTTTTCCAGTCTCTCCAGACGTATCTGCCAGGATCACTCCATCTGGGCCAACCAGTGAAATACGCCTGCAGTCTTCTATTAAATCCATCACCCTGATTAAGGAGTCACTGGACAACTGCTGATCGCTTTCCAATTGAATTGCAAAGTTAATGTCCTTCATCTGCTCCCGAAACCAAAAAGACAGGTATTCGCTCTCTTTTTGACATTCCCTGCTCAGAATCTGGTAGGACGTATCCTCTGCAGCGACAATCATATATTTGCATGCAGTATAACTAAAAAGTACAACTGGCAGGAACGTAAAAAACATAAACCAAAAAGTTAATGTTTGCTTTAATGAGCGCTTCATCTACCCACAATCCTTCAATAGTTTACTTATAGTTGCTCTATGATTAGGATCATTTGCAGACAAAGACCACGAAAGTCTCAACTGCTTCGAGCAGCATGATGACCTTCGTGGTCTTTGAGTACTACAATATTCAATAAAAGAATTATTTTTCCTGCTTAATTTATGTAAAAATCTTTTATACATAAATCTGTCACGAATATTTTCCATGTACACTTTGAATGCCCTTAAAAAGGCCAGCTCCTTTTGACTTAATATATTGTCTTCTCTAAAAGGGGGAATGCAGTGTCCGCGATCTATCTAATTAAACAGCACAACAACCCCCAACACTAAACAGGTCACTCCCTCCAGGACTATTAAATTAGCCACACTCACTTTGCTCCCCAAATGTGGTCCGAAAAAGGAGACATTCAAGGGGATGTCATCACACCAGAAACTGATAAAGTAGTGCAGTGCTGAGGCAAAGAGCAGAGCAGCAATACCCTGTGCCGGTGTAACGATGCCCACCTGCAAAAAAGGACCCAGGGTGCCGATGGCAGCAATAGTGCTGAACATTCCTGTGGTGATCACGATCAGTACCGGAGCCGGCAGGCCGAACTGTCGCAAAGCCGGATCCACCAGGGCAAGACACTGCTTGACGGTCTCAGTCTGCATCAAGGTGATGACAAGAAAGGTTACAGGAACAAAAACCGCTATCAGTCGTCCGAAGGTAGGCAGGGAGCTTTTTGCTGCACCGATCATTTTATCCCACCATTGCTCACGGGTCGGCTCAGGAAGCTGCCCATCAGAATCCTGTGCAACTTGAGGGGAAAGGAGCAGCCTCCCCAGCAAAAGCCCCACAAAGCCAACGACAGCAAATACACCAAAGTAAATCAACAGATAAATCAATCCCAGACGCATCCCCAAAGCCCCCAAAACCACAGGAGCAATATAGAAGACCGTATAGAACAACCCCTTTGGAATATTGGAAACTAAAAAAGAGAGCACCACTTCTCTCACATTTACCAGGCCGTTGTTCTTTAGTTCAGCGAGCATGGAGTAAGCAGCGACATTGTTTACCAGACACAGCGTAAGGGGGGTATCCACCCCTGAAGGCAGGTTGCCAAGCGCGCCAGAGGACTCATCACTTTTCCCAGGTGCCGCATCAGCGCTGTATTCAGAAAAAGGTTCCCCAGGAAGCACCCCAGAAACATCAGGGGAAGGACGCTCTTCCATAGATTCAGGAGAACAGGCAGGGCTTCAAGAATTGCATCCATCGTTCATCTCTCCAAATAAAAAACCACGAAAGCTTGCCCCGCTCAAACGGGGTCAAAGACCTTCATGGTCTGTAACGGAATAACTCCAGTTATCCGCTCTTTAATGTTTTATTCAACAGTGTTGATAAAAATCCTGCAAGGTTTCTATTATCATCACACCAATAAGATTGAAATAACGATCAACACACCGCTGATCAGCGTGATCATATCGCCAATGGAAAAAGATAACTGCCTGTAAAAGGTCCTTTTACCCGCAGCACAGAAGGCCCTGGTCTCCAGGGAGAGGGCCAGCTCGTCAGCAGTGCGAAGGGTAGTGCCCAGCAGGGCATTCAATGAGGCGGCAACCCCTTTTGGGCTGAAGGGTTCGATACCCCTCAGCTTTTGTGCATCCATCAGTTGAAATAGGTTTCGCTGGATCAGAGGAATAAAGCGAAAGCCCAGGGTGAAAATAATAACAACAAAGAAGGGGACCCTGATCTTGACCACGGGCGAGGATGCTGCAGGGATCGCCGTCAAAAACCACCCTTCCTTTTTCCATGACCAGCATCCTGGTGGCATCCTGTAAAACCAGGTCAAGGTTGTGCTCTGCCATCACAATAGTCATTCCTTCCCGGTTGAGCCGGGCAATAGTATTTAAGACTGTTATTTTCCCTTCAGGGTCAAGGTCGCTGAGGGGTTCATCAAGCACAAGCACCCGGGGACCCATAGCCAGCGTCGCCGCGATGACCAGTTTTTGTTTCTCCCCGCCGGAGAGCTCAGCAGTTCTCCGGCGGCGCAGACTATCCAGGGACAGAAGATGCAGAACATGATTGATGCGCTTATCGATCTCCCGGGGAGAAAGGCTCAGATTCTCAAGACCAAAGGCAATTTCATCCTCACAGGTAAGGCTGAATATTTGAGCCTCCGGATTTTGGAATACCGTTCCAACATGAGCGGCAAGCCCTGCTACCGAAACATCTCTGACGACCCTGCCTGCTACCCTTGCCTCTCCCTGATATTCTCCGCTCACCGTGTGGGGAATAAGCCCATTGACTGTCATCAGAAGGGTGCTCTTCCCGCAGCCGGTAGGGCCGCAGACAACGACAAATTCCCCCTCGTCAATGACGAGGTTTATTTCTGAAAGCGCCTTTGTCCCATCAGGATAACTGAAGCTTACCCCTGAAAGCTCAATCATTCTTTTCTCCCTCTACTGCTGAGCAATATGTTTGAATTTCCAGTCCCGGGCAGCCGTATGATCGTCCCAGAGCCGGCGATATAAGCCTTTCGCGGCCAGGAGTTTCTCATGGCTTCCCCTTTCCGCAATCCTGCCCCCGTCAAGTACCAGGATCTGGCCGGCGCCGGTGATCGAAGAAAGCCTGTGTATAATCACGAGAACAGTTTTATCTTTGACCAATTCAGTAACCGCTTCCTGAACGAACCTTTCATTTTCCGGATCAAGATAGACCGTCGCCTCATCCATAATGATCACCGGGGAGTCCTTCAGGATTGCCCTGGCGATAGAGATCCTCTGCCTTTCCCCGGCACTGAGCCTCGCCCCCTTCTCTCCGATCACGGTAAGATATCCGAGAGGCAGGCTTTCAATAAAATCATGGCACCTCGCCGCCCTGGCCGCCTGAAAAACTTCCTCATCTGTGGCCTCCCTGCGGCCCAATCTGATGTTTTCCATAACTGTGTCATTAAACAGAATGACCTCTTGGAACACGATGGAGATGTATCTGAGCAGGGCATCCAGTTTTATATCCTTTACATTCTGCCCCCCAATCTTTACCTCTCCTGAATCCACATCCCAGAAGCGGGCAATGAGATTGGCAATCGTCGTCTTTCCGGCCCCGGAAGGCCCAACCAGGGCGGTGATACTCTTTTCCGGTATTTTGAAACTGGCGTTTTTGAGAACCGGCTCCTGTTCATAACTGAATGAAACACTGGAAAATTCAATATCAAAGTTGGTTAACACTGCATCTCCAGCCGGTTCCGGCAGCGGCTCTTCCTGTAAAAGCGCAGCAATTCGCTTAATGGCCTGACCCTCTATGTGTTTGGTGTGCAGATAATAAAAAAGACAATGGGCAACCGATTCGGAAAAGGTGGGTGCGGTAATGACAAAGAAAGCAAAGGTATTTAAGGCCAGGCTGTTATTGAGGTATAAATATAATCCAAGGGGGAGAAGGACAGCAAGGCCGAGCATGGTAAAAGTCAGCAGAAGTATGTTGGGAAGGGTCGTTGATATAACCACTCTGATGTTCTTATCCCGGAAATCCTTCACTGCCTCCTGAAAGCGGCGAAACCCGAAGGATACCTGATTAAATACTTTGATCACCGGCATCCCCTGGATAGGGATGAAGTGATCAGTGTTTGATAGACAGTAAAGGGCAGGGCGGTTTCCTCATTCCATTTGAACAGACTGTCCCGCCAGAAGGCCATATTCTTCTGAAACCTCCGGAAAGACTCGGCAGTCTGATTGAAAGCCTTAATAGCGGCAATACCCTGAATATACTCTACAATTGTGGAGTTAACCATCGACTGGGCAGTTATATATTTCTCCACCATCTCCGGCCACCTGATTCCTGAGAAGATGATCACTCCCAGAGCCAGAAGGGGCAGAGTCGTAGATGCAATCGCCATGCGCCAGTCCAATACAAACAGAAAAACCGCAAGGACAATGGGCACAAAAATTGTTGTTATTATTTCCGGAAAGTGATGCGCCAAAAAAAACTCCAAGCGCTCAACACTCTCATTCATGACCGTTTCAAACTCCCCGGTGTTTTTCCCGGCATAGTAGCCCAGCGGCATCTGTACCATTCTCTCACCCAGCCGGAGCCTTATTTCATATAGGATTTCAAATGCCGCCCTGTGGGAAAGGTCATAAGCACAGATAAGGAGCGCATTGGCAATGATATATACAACGGGGATCGCAGCCACCAGATACCACATCTTCCACAGGTTGAACGGCGGGTTGAAAAGTCCCAGCAGAAGCCGGTAAACCAAGAGAAACGGTATTACCGCCAAACCGGCATTGAGTATGAGAAGCAAACAGGAAGCAATTAATTTGCCTTTTCGTTTCCCCGCAAGCATTAACAGATCTTTCAACGCTGTTATCCTTCCGTCTGAGACGCGGGACGGTTCTCGCGTCTACCTTCGCGTTTCTCCACTCACATCTCTCGATGGGCGACAGGAACGATTTTCTGTCGCCCCGCACATACTCCGACCTTCTCTTTTCATCCTCTCCGGTGCCATTCAGGCAGCATGGACGTCTATTCAGCCAATATTCAGCAAATATGCCCCTGCATCTTTCACATCCATCAAAAAACCACGAAAAAGTACCCCCTGCTTCTGCAAGGCGGTGACCTTCGTGGTCATATTGTCCGGAAATATTCTTATTTGCCGGATTAAATACGTTGTAAATTGAAATATTTATTGCTTTATTCAACAATTATTTGACAATTCCTTCTCGGATGAACAAAAAATTGAAAATACGTGCACCGGGATAGTTCACAATCTTTGCCAGCTACTGCCATCTGTTGTAACTAATGATGATCGAAACGATGTAAAAAGGAAGATGTTAATGATGTACGACGGGTATAATAAAACACCCCAGTATGAAGAATACCTTGCAGGCCACAAAAAGCGAGCCAGGAAGGAAGAAAAACTTCTTGCCGCCTGCAAAAGAGAAGCCTGGGAAAAAGCGAAGCGACTAGCGAAAGAACTGCTGCTCTTATTCCCTTTGCGTTGAATTTTATCTCTTCGGCTCACTGACTGATGGGCACTTTGCCAGTTACTCTGATATAGATATTGCTCAAGAAGGTCTAGATGAGGAAAACCACTTAAAAGCATTTACATCTGCCGAAAAGGTAGCTAGTAGAACCTCATTACCCATACATTGATTCTCTCATAAAATATATGAAGAGAAACAAGCCAGCAAAAACAAGCATGATGAATGCGCCTGAAACAAGAAAAAATCTTTTGCTCATCATTAACACATCCCTTATCTTTGCATATAGCATCACTCTGTCGTGTGCTACTCTTCAAACCTTCCACAGTCTGGTCAAGGGGATAAGTTCAAGCACATAGCGGAACAGTAGTAATCCTTTCCTGCCCCGGTCTTGTTAGCCAGACACCCTCCACCACATGCAGAAAAACGCTCACAAGAACTACAGAACTCGTTCATGAGAGCAATTTTTTCCTGCAGGGTTCTCCATGTGCTGGGAATGTCATTTCCCATCCAGCAAATAGGGTAGGGAAAATCAGGGCAAGGCATAATTTCCCCATCAACCCCAATATACATTGCCACTCTGCCACCCGGACATATATTGGACCAACCCGATAAACCCAATAAAGGAACATCTATAATAATATCTTCCTGCGGCAATTCGCGGAGCGCTTGAAGCACAACATGATAATCCTGTAAATCCACGGAATATTCATGCTTCCAGGGGACAACAAAAAAGTTGGGTATAAAGTTTAAACTGCGGCACCAGTTAAAAATAGCAGCTATTTCCCTGTAATTATCTCTGCAAACAGGAATAACCATGATTTTCTCACCCGAATAATTATCAGCCAGCCATGTGGCATATTCCATTGTCTTCTGGAAGCTTTGCTGGTCACTTGCAATCCTGTTATGCTGATTTGGATTCAAAGAATAAAGGCGCAGGCGGATCTGTTGAATCCCATTCAGAGTCGGCGGTTCATGAAACAGACAATTAGTATCCACTGAAGTGGGCCAGCCCCTGTTCCGGGCAAGAACAAGGATCTCGCTTAACCGTGAATCTAAAAATGGCTCCCCTCCAGTTAACACAATGACACCATTGCTATTTGCTCCAATATAATCGCAAACACAGCGATAAACCTGTTCATCTAAAGTTTTAGTCTTTGCTGTTACCTTTGATATTTTATTCAATGAAAGAGCAAGAATAAAAGGACGACTTAGCGTTGCTTCTTTCATCAACTATCACCATCCAGCCAGCATAAAGGATCCGCAGTCAGATAGTCTCCTGTGCGCGCCCAGGCATCAGCACGGCACCCGCGACAAATGCCAACAAATTCACAGGTTGAACAATGTCCCTTTAGATTGCGCCAGTCCCGCAGTTCGTTAAACAACGGAGATTTTAACCAGATCTCCTTTAGGCTCTGTTTTTTGAGATTTCCGGCGGGAACTCTCAGCTTGACACAGGGGTAAACATTTAAATCAGGGGAAATCGCTATCCCGGCAATACCGGCGGTGCAGCCGCCCGTTATTTTGTCGGGCTTACAGCTTTTTTTCTTTTTATCGTCAAACCAAAAGCTCAAGGGATCATCATTGAGCATGCCGCAACCAATGGCACTCTGTAGCAGATCTTTCCACAGATTTGGATCGCAAACAGGATCAAGGCCATTGCGGCCAAAACCACACATACGGCCCATTTTAGGCACTGCTCCCATAGCTTTGGAGATCTGAACAATAGAGCTCAGCTGGTTATAATTGGACTGGTTTACAGTGCATTGCATAGAAACCGGCACAGTGCCGATGAGGTAATGAGCTGCATCCATTGCTTTTTCAAAGGCACCTTTACCTCTAATCGCTTCATGGGTAACCCTGTCACCGTCCAGGCTGATCTGTACATCATCAAAGATACGAAAGTAATCCCGTGGAAATTCCCTAACCAATGTTCCATTAGTAGTCAGCAGCAACTTTTGACAGACATTCTTGAGCCCTTTTGCCAGATAAAAAACATCTTCTAACAGCAGCGGTTCTCCACCGGAAACTGTAATATAGTACGGTGTTATTTCAGCCAACTGATTTAATAATAAATTAAAATCAATTAGATCCTCATGAGCATCGTTGCCACGGTAGCAGTGGCGGCAAGATAAGTTGCATCTTCCAGTAATTTCTACTGTTACCAGATGTAAACCCAGCCCCATAGCAAAAACCTCCCGGACATATCATCCAAAACTAACCATCTTCTTTTTTGCCAAACTGTTCAAAAATCCCGCAATCTCATCATGCACTTTTTCTTGAGGCAAATTGTATTTGCCAATGACAAATTCAATCATATCATTCACAGTGTGTTTCCCATCACATAAATGCCAGATTTCAGCAGCATAGCTTCCCAGCACAATAAGCTGGTGGCCGCAATAGAGAACCAGTTTATCGTCTTCCTGACGCTCCATTACACCTGCACGTTTTTGTTTTGGACAACTATCGGACAGTACGGATCTGAACATAAATAATCACCCTCCATAAAATAAGCTAGTCCGCGGCAACCACCCCGGCAGCCGTCCCGGTATTGACAAGAAGCACAGACTCCTTTGAGCAGTTCCGGATTGCGCATGGCCTTTAGTATAGGAGAATTGTTCCATACATCACTTATTGAATCATGGTATATATTACCGATAGTAAGGTTTTCCATATGCGAACAAGGAAAAATATCTCCACTACAGTTAATCCAAAGGCGTAAATATCCTGCTTCACAGGGAGAAGGTTGTCGCTTTTCTGGGGGGAGTGAAAGAAATTCCCAGGGAAAGTGGATACTTATGTTTTTTCCAAAAACCTCTCTCCATTTTTTTTGCTCTCTTATTAGACCGTTAAGTTCAACAGGAGAAAACATTTCCTCAGTACAGTGTTTACCCCTTCCCAATGGAGCAAACGGTAAAAATCTAATACCATACAGATTAAAAGGCAACAGAAATCGTAATAGATCAGGAATGGTTTGAATGTTTCCTTTGCTCACAACACAAGATACCGATACATTAAGCCCTTTGTTATTAAGTAGATTGATTGCTTCAACTGCAGGATAAAAAGTATCTGCCGGACGAAAATAACCATGTATTTCAGGAGTATGACCATCCAAACTGACACCAACTTCAAATGAATGACGGTAATCCAGTATCTTGGAAAAACGGTCTATCACCTCAGAAACAAGCGTGCCATTGGTCACAAAAGATACTTTAATTCCTTGTGCTAAAGCATACTCACAAACACCGAATAATTGTTCGTAGAGAAGCGGTTCACCGCCTCCAAAAATTAATTTTTTTACACCTATTTCCTTCGCTGTATCAATAATCGAAATTAGTTTGGAATGCGGAAAAATAATTATTTCTGAATTTGCATCGGCTGAACAGTGCCGACAGTTAATATTGCATTTAGTGGTAAGTTGCATGCACAGCACAAAAGGACTTTTAGGAATATACAACTCCAAAACTCCTTTCAAACAATTTTTAGTCAGTCAGTTATATAGGGCTGAAGTGTCTAACACTCCAGCCCTATAAAACACCCTATTCTTCCTTAGATTCACCTGTCACAACTTCTACTCCTGCTTGGCAATTATGCATACACCCTGCAAAGAAAAACTCTTCTAACTCCAGTTCCCACTTCATATTAGATCACCTCCTTCATTTTTATTTTCTGTAGACACTTAATCTACAGAAATAATCAAATTATTCTTCCCACTTAACCTTTATTAAGCCATTATCAGAATCTCCTGAGAAAAACATGGAACTCGGGAATAACGAAACACCTTTAACCTGTTTCTTGGCAGCAATAATATTATTTTGATAGACCAGGGGATATTTCACAGCTTCATTGATAACAATTTTTTGCATTTCCTTGTATTTTTTATCTGCTTCTTTGTACTTTTTACTGGCTTCTAGATCCAGCCCTTCTTCAATCAATTTGTCTATCTCCGGTGTAACAACCTTGGCATACTGCAACCCGCTCTTGCTGTAAAAATCATCAAAGAAGCTTGCGCTGGGACCACCCCAGCTAACAGATGTGCTAAACAAAGTAAGATCATAATCGTCTTCATTTTGTACTTTTTTGGCCCAACCACCCACTTCCAATTTAGTAAGTTTAGTTTTTACTCCGATCTGTTTTAAATAATCAGCGATCACCACTGCCATCTCTTCATCTTGTGGTCTGAAAGGAAAGTCCAATTCCAGGTTCTTCCCACCTTTATCTACATAGCCTTCATTATTAGTATCCACATACCCGGCTTTTTTCAGGAGTTCGCGTGCTCCATCAGGGTCATATGAATATTCGCTGACTTCGGATTCTGCTGAATAAATAAACTCTGGGGGAATTAAGGTTTTAGCAGGCCGAGCTAAATTATAGAAAATCTTTTCTGCAATCTTTTTATTGTCTATAGCCATACATAGTGCTTTTCTCACTGAAACATCTTGTAAGGCTGGGCGTTCATGATTAATCAGAAGACAAGGTGTATTGGCTGCTGTCCCTGTAACTACGTTAAAATCCTTTTTAATGTCGTTAACAGATGCAAGGGGAGGAGAGTAAATTATGTCTACTTCTCCATTTTGTAAAGCCATTAACCGTGTATTCGCATCGGGTACTATTTTAAATGTAATTTTCTTAAAAAACGGTTTTTTACCCCAATAATCATCATTCCGTTCAACTACTACATACTGATCTTTTGCAATTTCTTTTAGCTTAAATGGTCCGGTACCAACAATTTCACCTTTATTAAATGCATCTGGTTCAACAGCAACAACAACGTTATGAGTTAAGAAATTCGGTAGATAAGGGCAAGGTTTTATCGTTTTAACTTCTAGGGTATATTTGTCCTTTACTTGAAAAGAGTCCTTATTCACCATTTGAACTACTCTACCCTTCAAGTAGACCACACTGCTATCCAGCCAATGAGCGATGGACAGCTTCGCTGATTCTGCATCGAATTCTTTACCATTATGAAATTTAACTCCTTTGCGCAGTTTAAACTTCCATGTTAAATCATCTATGCGCTCCCAAGAAGTAATTAAACCGGGTTGCAGTTCAAACTTTTTATTTAGAAAAATGAGTGGTTCATAAACCATAGTCACATTATGTACCCCTATCCCATCAGGTGGATTAGGTGTTGTTCCATATTTGTCCAATGCAATAACCAGCTCTTCTTTCGCTTCGCTCTCTTTTGACGCCGGTTTTTCTCCACAGCCGACTACCGAAAACATAAAAGCTATAATGAGAATTATTGATAATAGATATTTGGTTAAGCGACGCATCTAAATGCCCTCCTTAATCTAAAACTTTATTTTAATCACAGGTTCTATCTGTTTAACAAATACGACTCTCCCATCTTTCACCCCCAAATCAAAAACCACAAAAAATCACCCCTTGCTGCTGCAAGGCAGTGACCTTCGTGGTCATGTTGTCCGGATAATTCTTGCCGGATAGTTACATTATTGTTAATTATGTAATATTAATTCTGCAATAAGTTAATAATTCCTTCTGCGTAAAATAAATTCTTTTTTTTTATTGAAAATCTTGCTGCTCAATATCACCCCCTAAATAGTGTCTTATATTAATCCTCCCATTTTATTTCACCCAATATATTTTCAGTACAACCATTATAAAACATCCAACTATGTGGAAAAGGAGAGCAATTTTTTACATTATTCTTGGTTACGACAATATGTTTCTGAAAAACTACCGGGCACAAAAATACAAGTTCCTCAATTGCTCTTTTTTGTGCTGCCTTATATTTCACTGCTGCGTCCTTGATTTCATTTCTCGACTCCAGCTCCATCCCCTCCTCAATAAGTTTATCAAGCTGTTCATCTTGTAGCCTGTGAAAACCTAACAGACCGCTTTTGCTGTAAAAATGATCATAGAGCATAGTGCTGGAACTACCCCAAAAGATTCCTGTACCATCTAAACATATATCGTAATTTCCCTTTTCAAAAATCACTTCATCGAATGAAGCCATCTCCATAGCAGCAATATTAACTTTAATGCCAATGTCCCTCAAGCCGGATGCAACGGTTTCAACCATAGCTTTATATTCTTGTTCTGGCGAAAAAAAGACAAATTTAAGCTCAAGATTTTTGCCATCCTTATCAACATACCCGTCATTGTTGGTGTCCTTGAAGCCAGCTTTTTTCAAGCATTTTTTTAGCTTCTTCCTGACTATAGGGAAGCCCATTATATTCCCCTTCAATCGAATACAGCAATTCTTTGGGAATCAACGAATTGGCAGGTTCAGCTGTTTTCTGATAGATCTCCTTGGCGATCTTTTCTTTATCAATAGCCATGCACAATGCTTTCCTGAAATTAATATCCTTATTATAGGGTTTCTCAAAGTTAAACATTAAGTATGGAAGACCTTTGAAACCATTAAAAGTACTGTATTCTTTTTGTAGTTCCTTAAGGGATGGAAGTGACGGATATAGTGCCATATCTACTTCTCCGGTTTTTAATGCCATCAACCTGGTATTCTCATCAGGCACAATTTTGAAGATCACTCTTTTGAAAAAAGGTTTTTTACCCCAATAATCATCGTTGCGCTCTACAATAACATGCTGGTCTGTAACATCTTCTATTAATTTATACGGACCTGTTCCAACGATTTCGCCCTTCTCAAATGCTTCAGGCTCAACGCCTACCACACTAGGATGGGTCAGCAAAGCTGGGAAAAAAGGGTATGGTTTAATGGTTTTCACCTCAAGGGTATGTTTGTCTGCTATTTTAAAAGAATCCTGGTTTACTACCTCTTTGATACGCTGAGCGGTGTAACCAGTCTTATCTAAGTTCATAATAAAAATATATTTTGCTGATTCTGCATCAAATTCCTTGCTATTATGGAATTTTACCCCTTTACGTAATTTCAACCTCCAGTTTAAATCATCTATTCGCTCCCAGGAAGTAACAAGCCCCGGTTGTATTTCCAGCTTGTTGTTAAGAAAGAGAAGGGGTTCATAGACCTGTGTGCAACTTGCTACTCCAATACCATCCGGTGGTTTTTTACCGGGCAAATATCTATCCAAAGCAATAACCAGTTCCTCTTTACCTTTTTTCGAAACAGGTTTCTCCCCGCAGCCAACCAGCATAAGCATAAAAGCAATAATGAGAACCAGTGACATTAAGCATCTCACTGAACGTTGCATCAAAAACTTCCTCCTTTTAATTAAAACTCTGCTTCACACTTAATGCACTCAACATATCAGCAATCTTGATAGTAAAGTTAACATCTCTATAATTCGCGCTGTTTAAAAAAAACAGAAATATGCATTTCTCACCTCCCTATAAAAAACCACGCAGTATCACCCCTTGCTGCTGCAAGGCAGATGACCTTCGTGGTCAAATTCTATTTACCAATTAACATAATTGTTAATTATTAATTAAAATATTTATTAGATGTTTTATTCATTAATGTTATAATTTTTGGCTAGTGTAAGAAATAATTTCTGAAAGATTATTTCTTACCCTATTGAGTTACCATATTAGTGTCAGCTCTCCCATTTTATCTCTGCAAGCAAATTTTCACTGGAACCTTCATAGAACATCCAATAATATGGAAAAGGAGAAAAGTTTTTTATATTTTTCTTAGCGACAACGACATGTTTCTCAAAGACCAGCGGACAGACAACAGCAAGTTCATTAATTGCCCTTCTTTGCGCAGCTTTATATTTCTCGGCCGCTCCTTTAATATCATTTATTGATTCCAGCTCCATACCATCCTCATAGAGTTTATCAAACTCTGCATCTGGTAGCCTTTGGAAACCTGTCATGCCGCTCTTGCTGTAAAATTGATCATAGAGCATGGTACTTGAACCACCCCAAAAAACGCCTGTAGCATCCAAACAAAAGTCATAATCTCCCTTTTCCAATACAACTTCACTCCAGGCAGCGGCATCCACAGCAACGATATTGGCTTTAATCCCGATATCCTTCAAGTCTGATGCAATAGTTTCTGCGATACTCTTGTACCATTGGTCTTCAGCCCAATAAACGAATTTCAGCTCCAGATTCTTACCGTTTTTGTCCGCATATCCGTCGCTATCGCTGTCCTTGTAGCCAGCTTTTTCAAGTAATCTTTTAGCCTCTTCTTGACTATAGGAAACACCTTTGTATTCCCCTTCGATCGAATACAGCAATTCCTTAGGGATCAATGAATTAGCTGGATCAGCTGTGCCATAATAGATCTCCTTGGCAATCTTTTCCCTGTCGCAGGCCATGCCTAATGCCTTTCTAAAGTTAACATCCTGACAGTAGGTCTTTTCAAAATTAAATGTCAAAAACGGAAGCCCCCTGAATCCTTTAAAAATAGTGTATTCTTTTTCTAAGTCTTTAAGGGATGGGATTGGCGGATACAAAGCCATATCAACATCCCCGGTTTTTAGAGCCATCATCCTAGTATTCTGATCGGGAACAATTTTGAAAACCACTCTTTTGAAAAAAGGTTTTTTACCCCAGTAATTATCGTTGCGTTCCACTGTCACCTGCTCATCTGTAACCTCTTCCTTAAATTTATACGCACCTGTTCCGACAATCTCTCCTTTATTAAACGCATCGGGATCCATTACATCAAGAAGCGTCATTAATGTCGGGAAAAAGGGATATGGATTAAGGGTTTTAACCTCGAGGGTATGCTTATCCACTACTTTAAAAGAATCATTGTCCACAACTTTTTTGACGCGCTGAGCTATATAGCTTGTTTTGTCAAGGTACATTGTAAAAGCAAACTTGGCTGCTTCCGCGTCAAATTCTTTGCCGTTGTGAAATTTTACCCCTTCACGCAGTTTCAATCTCCAATTCAGATCGTCGACTCGCTCCCAGGAAGTGACAAGACCCGGCTGTATCTCCAGCTTATGATTAAGAAAAAGAAGCGGTTCATAGATTTGTGTACACTCGTTTACTCCAAGACCTACCGGCGGTTTTTTTCCGCCTGAATACGTATCTAAAGCGATAACCAATTCCTCTTTCCCTTTACCTTCTTTCGAAGCAGGTTTCTCCCCGCAGCCAACCAGCGTAAGCATAAAAGCAATAATGAGAACCACTGACATTAAGCATCTCACTGAACGTCGCATCAAAAACTTCCTCCTTTTAATTAAAACTCTGCTTCACAATAAATAAACTCAACATAATCAGCAATCTTAATAGCAGAGTTAACATCTCTATAATTCGCGCTGTTTAAAAAACAGAAGTATGCATTTCTCACCTCCCTATAAAAAACCACGCAGTATCACACCTCTCTGCTGCAAGGCAGTGACCTTCGTGGTCAAATTCCATTTGCCAATTAACATAATTGTTAATTATAATTTCAATTGTATAATTCTACAATAGAGCAATAATTCCTTCATAGATTTAGAATATTTTTTGAAAGTAAACTTCGCAGTCCATGATGTGACATTACGACACTATTTTATGCTTAAAAACCTTAGCTGTGATTACTGCCATTACCAATGCCAGAACCCAAACATATAGTAAGTGCAAAAGAGGGGTACCGCTCCGCAAACCTTCCACAGCCTGGGTTAAGGGGATGAGTTCGAGTACATAGCGGATCGCCTGAGGAAAAACATCCAGGGGGAAGAAAACACCGCACAGGAAGGAAAGGGGCAGCAGAATCAGGGTATTAGCAGTGGTAAACTTTTTGGTATCAGTAAAAATCACACCAATGATTATACCCAGTGCAGCAAAAAAGACACCAAGCCCGGTGCTGAACCCAAGCAGCCACCACAGAGCCACATTCAGCCCGGGTACCAAAAGAAGCGCCACTGCAATAAAACAGCCCGCAGCAAACAGGGAGATAAAGATGCTGGCGAAGAGATAGCCTGCCACCGCTTCCAGAGATGAAATAGGGGCCACCATCATCAGCAGTTCCAGATACTTGTCACCACGCCGCGCCACCATGATCTCAGTGCTGAAGTGAGTATAGGTAGCCTGCATCACCGAAATCATCAATACCCCCGGAAAAATAAATTCAAAATAGGCACTGCTCCCCGTTCGCATCAGCGTTCCCACCCCCAGACCGAAGCCAAAGAGATAAAGGGCGGGGGAAAGCAGGGTGCGCACTGAAAAATAAGGCAAATGAATCAGATAATCATAAAGCACATACTCGCAGGTAACGCCGACGGCGCGGACAGATCTGCTGCTCATCGCTAGCCCTCCTTCTAATTCAACTGATTACAGCCTAAAATAACTTCATTCCTTAATGCTACTTTCAGTTCCCCCGCCGGTGATTGCCGTTGGACCTATATCTGCCGTTACCAATCCGCAAAACAGTAACAGTCCTTCCCTGCCTCAGTCTTGTTGGCCAGGCAGCCCCCGCCGCATACGGAAAAACGCCCACAAGAACTACAATGCCTGTTCAACTCGGCAATCTTCTCCTGCAGAGTTCTCCAGGCACGTGGGATGTCCTCTTCCAGCCAGCAAAGAGGGTAGGGAAAATCAGGGCAGGGCTTTATTCCTCCATCAACTCCGACATACATAGCCAATCTGCCCCCCGGACAGATATTGGGCCAACCTGATAAACCCAACAAAGGAACATCTATGATTATATCTTCCGGAGGAAGCTCGCGGAGCGCTTGCAGCACAACATGATAATCCTGTAAATCCACGGAATATTCATGCTTCCAGGGGACAACAAAGAAGTTGGGTATAAAGTTTAAACTGCGGCACCACTCAAGAACAGCCGGCATTTCCTCGTAGTTTTCCCGGCAAACAGGAAAAACCATGATTTTTTCACCTGAAAAGTTATCAGCCAGCCATCTGGCATATTCCGTCGTCTTCCGGAAGCTTTGCCGGTCACAGGTAATCTTGCTGTGCAGATCTGGATTCAAAGAATAAAGGCGCAGTCGGATCTGCTGAATCCCATCCAGAGCCGGCGGTTCATCAAATAAACAATTGGTATCCACAGAGGCAGGCCAGCCATTGCTACGAGCAAGAACAAGAATCTCGCTTAACCGTGAGTCCAAAAACGGCTCCCCACCGGTCAGCACAATGACACTGTTGCTATTTGCTCTAATATAATCACAAACACAGCGATAAACTTGATCATCTAAAATTTTAGCCTGTGCAGTTGTCTTTGATATTTCATTCAGGGAAAGAGCAAGAATAAATGGACGAGTAAGAACCGCCTCTTTCATCAACTATCACCTTCCAGCCAGCACAAGGGATCTGAATTCAAATAGTCTCCGGTGCGAGCCCAGGCATCGGCACGGCACCCGCGGCAAACGCTGACAAACTCACAGTCCGTACAGTATCCCCTTAGATTGCGCCAGTCACGCAGTTCATTAAACAGCGGAGAATTAAGCCAGATCTCCTTTAAGCTCTGTTTTTTGAGATTTCCGGCTGGTACTCTCAATTTGACACAGGGATAAACATCCAGTGCCGGGGAAATCGCTATCCCCGCGATACCGGCGGTACAGCCGCCGGTTATTTTGTTGGGCTTGCAGCTTTTTTTCTTCTTTTCGTCAAACCAAAAACTAAGAGGATCGTCGTTGAGCATACCGCAGCTAATAGTGCTTTGCAGCAGATCCTTCCACAGATGCGGATCACCGATAGGAGCGAGATCATCGCGTCCGAAACCGCACATACGCCCCATTTTAGGCGTCACTCCCGCAGTTTTGCAAACCTGAACAATTGAACTCAGCTGTTTATAATTGCTCTGATTTACAGTGCACTGCATAGAAACAGGCACATTACCGCTGAGATAACGGGCCGCATCCATTGCTTTTTCAAAGCTGCCCTTGCCTCTGATCGCCTCGTGAGTGTCCCTGTCGCCGTCCAGGCTGATCTGCACATCCGCAAAGATGCGAAAGTTATCCCTCGGGAATTTCCTGACAAGGGTACCATTGGTCGTCAGCAATAATTTTTGACAGACATTCTTGAGCTTTTCAGACAAATAAAAAATATCACTCAACAGCAGCGGCTCTCCACCGGAAACCGTAATATAGTATGGTTTTATTTCAGACAGCTGGTCAATTAACAGATCAAAATCGATCAGATCATCCTGCTCATTGCCCCACCGGTAGCAATGACTGCAAGATAAGTTGCATCTCCCGGTCATCTCCACCGTCACCAGGTGTAAACCAAGCCCCATGGCAAACCCCCTCCACAATAAATTATTCTAAACTGACCAGTTTCTTTTCAGCCAAATTGCTCAAAAAACCTGAGATTTCCTGCTCAGCTTTTTCTTGAGGAACAGAGTATTTGTCGACCACCATCTTAATCATTTCATCAACCGTATGATTCCCATCACAGAGATGCCAGATCTCCGAAGAATAACTTCCCAGCACGATAAGCTGGTGCCCCCGGTAGAGAACCAGTTTATCGTCCTCCTGGCGTTCCATCACGCCTGAACATTTTTGTTTTGGACAACAATCGGGCAGTATGGATCCGAACATAAATAATCCCCCTCCATGAGATAAGCTAGGCCGCGGCAGCCTCCCCGGCAGCCGTTTCGGTATTGACAGGAAGAACAAGTACCTTTGAGCAAAGCCGGATTGCGCAGTGCCTTCAATATGGGCGAATTGTTCCAAACATCGCTTATTGAGTCGTGGTATATGTTACCGATAGCAAGGTTCTCCATATGCGGACAAGGGAAGATATCTCCGCTGCAGTTAATCCAAAGGCGCAAATAACCTGTTTCACAAGGAGAAGGTTGTCGCTTTTCAACGGGGAGTGAAAGGAATTCCCAGGGAAAGTGAATGCTTATATTATTTCCAAAAATTTTTTTTCCATTTTTGTTGCTCTTTTATTAAACCATATAGTTCAGCAGGAGAGAACATCTCCTCAGCACAGTCTTTACCTCTGCCTAAAAGAGTAAACGGTAAAAATCTAATATCATATTGATTAAATTAAGAAAGCAAAAATTTTAAAAAATCCGGAATGGTTTCAATATTCCCTTTACTTAAAACACATGATACTGAAACATTAAATCCTTCGTTTTTAAGCAGATTAATCGCTTCAATTGCAGGAGCAAAAGTTTCTGCTGGACGAAAATAGCCATGTATTTCTGGAGTATGGCCATCCAAACTAACACCGACTTCAAATGAATGCCGATAATCCAGTATCTTGGAAAAACGCTCTATCACCTCAGAAACAAGCGTGCCATTGGTCACAAAAGATACTTTAAATCCTTTTGCTAAAGCATACTCACAAACATCAAATAATTGTTCGTAGAGAAGCGGTTCGCCGCCTCCAAAAATTAATTTTTTTACACCTAGTTCCTTTGCCGTATCAATGATTGTAATTAGTTCGGAGTGCGGGAAAAAAACATTCTCTGAATTCGCATCAGCTGAACAGTGTCGGCAGTTTAAATTGCATTTAGTAGTAAGTCCAATGCATAGCATTATAGGACTTTTGGGAATGTACAACTTTTCCAACCTCCATTGTCTCCAAAATTAGTGTTTAAGAGTAGGGGTGAGGATAAAACCACACCCCTCAGGACTATTCTTGTCCTCAATTTGAAGTCTCAACTTCCACGATAACCCCATCTTCCTGGATTCCTTAAATCTGTAACGAGTTATCCTCAGATCACTATTGAGTCTCCTCGTTATGAGAGGTTCCAGGATCTACTCCTGTTGTGTGATTATGCATGCAGCCAGAGAAATTGAATTCCTCTACTTCAAGCTTCCATTCCATTTGCGACACCTCCTCTCTTGAACAGACATTAATGCAAACCTCTTTTCCATTACAGTAAAAAACCACGAAGAATCACTCCTCGCTGCTGCGAGACAGTGACCTTCGTGGTCACGATGTTCAAAAACTACAATTTACCGTATAGCAACATCATTGTCAATTACAATCTTAATTAGTTATATTATACATAATAGTAATAATTCCTTCAAGGGGCAAATTCAATTATATTTTCCCCTTACTTATAAATGAGTTGCTATATTAGTGTCAATCCTCCCATTTTATCTCCCCTATCATGTTTTCCGTAACACCTATAGTAAACATGCCATAATGAGAGAATGGGGAGAAGTTCTTAACGTTTTTCTTAGCCGCAACGATGTGTTTCTGAAACACCACGGGGCATTCTATAACCAGATCATCGACAGCTCTTTTTTGCGCTGCTTTATATTTTGCTGCCGCTCCCTTGATATCATTTTTTGATTCCAGTTCCATTCCTTCCTCAATGAGTTTATCGATCTCCGCATCTATCAGACTGTGAAAACCTGTCAGCCCGCTTTTACCGTAAAAGTGATCATAGAGCATGGTGCTTGTACTGCCCCAAAAAATACCTCCAGAATCTAAACAGATATCATAATCTCCTTTTTCTAATAAAACCTCATTATATGCAGCGATCTCTAAAGCAGAAATATTCGTTTTAACGCCAAGCTCATTAAAGCTAGAAGAAATAGTCTCAGCAATACTCTTATACTGTTCGTCCGCAGCCCAATATACTAATTTTAGTTCCAGGTTTTTGCCGTCTTGATCCACATATCCGTCTTTATCGCTGTCTTTGTAGCCGGCCTTTTCCAGCATTTTTTTAGCTTCTTTAGGATTGAAGGAAATACCCTGATGTTCGCCTTCGATTGAATACAGCAGTTCTTTAGGGATCAATGAATAAGCGGGTTCAGCTGTTCCCTGATAGATCTCCTTGGCGATTTTTTCTCTATCGACTGCCATGCATAATGCCTTCCTAAAATCCACATTTTTCAGATATGACCTTTCAAAATTAAACATCAAAAATGGAAACCCCTTGAATCCTTTAAAAATAGTATATTCTTTTTCTAAATCCTTTAGGGATGGAATTGAGGGATACAAAGCCATATCAACATCTCCGGTTTTTAGTGCCATCACCCGGGTATTTTGATCGGGAACGGGCTTGAAAACCACCCTTTTGAAAAAGGGCTTTTTACCCCAATAATCATCATTGCGCTCTACAACAACATATTGGTCTTTGACATCTTCTTTAAACTTATATGGGCCCGTACCTACTATTTTCCCATTTTCAAAAGATTCGGGGTCAAGTCCAACCATTTGTCCCTGTGTCATTAAGTTCGGCAGAAAAGGATAGGGTTTCAGAGTTTTTACCTCTAATGTATATTTGTCAATGATTTTAAACGAATTTTTGTCAATAACCCCCTTAAAACGTTGAGCCATATATCCTGTTTTCAGCTTTTCAAGATGCACCATAAAAACATATTTAGCTGATTCTGCATCAAATTCTTTGCCGTTATGGAATTTTACACCCTCGCGTATTTTAAACTCGTAGGTTGTATCGTCTAATCTTTTCCATGAACTGACAAGCCCCGGCTGAATCTCCATCTTTTTATTAAGAAAGAGAAGCGGTTCATAGATCTGTGTAGCACCCCCTGCCCCTAGACCTTCAGGCGGCATTTTGCCGCTCGAATAACTAGCCATTGCGATAACCAGTTCCTCTTTCCCTTTACCTTCTTTTGAAGCGGGTTTTTCCCCGCAGCCAACCAGCGTAAGCATAAAAGCAATAATGAGAATCAGCGACATTAAGCATCTCACTGAACGACGCATTAAAACTATCCCTCCTTTTAATTAAAACTCTGCTTCAACTCTTTACACACTCAACATAATCAGCAATAAAGTTAACATCTCTATGATTCGCACTGTTTAAAGCAGATTGCATCTCTCACCTCCCCATAAAAAAACCACGCAGAATCACCCCTCGCTGCTGCAAGGCAGATGACCTTCGTGGTCAAATTCCATTTACCAATTAACATAATTGTTAATTATGATTGTGATTGCATAATTCTACAATAGAGTAATAATTCCTTCACAGATTTAGAATATTTTCTGAAAGTAACCTTCGCGGTCCATGATGTGACATTAGGACACTATTTTACGCTTAAAAACCTTAGCTGCGATTACTGCCGTTATCACTGCCAAAGCCCAAACATAGAGTAAGTGCAAAAGAGGGGTGCTGCTCCGCAAACCTTCCACAGCCTGGGTTAAGGGAATCAGTTCCAGCAGATAGCGGACCGCCTGAGGGAAGACATCCAGGGGAAAGAATACCCCGCACAGAAAGGAGATAGGGAGCAGAATCATGGTACCGGTAACGCTGAACAGGTGGGGGTCTTTATGGATCACACCGGTGATAATTCCTAAGGCGGCAAAAAAGACACCCAGCCCGGCGCTGAAGCCGATCAACCACCACAAGGCTACGGTCAGGCCGGGTACTACAAGCAGGGCCATCGCCACAAAGCAGCCCGCAGCAAAAAGCGAGATCAGGATGCTGGCAATGAGATAACCTGCCACCGCCTCCAGGGGGTAAATGGGGGCTACCATCATCAGCAGTTCCAGGTACTTGTCCACCTGCCGCGAGATCCAGACCTCGGTGCTGAAGTGGGTGTAACTCGCCTGCATCACTGAAATCATCAAGACACCCGGGAAAATATACTCAAAATAGGCAAGCCCTCCGGACTTGGTAAGCGCCCCCACCCCCAGGCCGAAACCAAAAAGATAAAGGGCGGGGGAAAGCAGGGTGCGCACTGTAAAATAGGGCAGGTGAATCAGGTAATCGTAAAGCACATACTCGCAAGTAACGCCGATGGAACGAATAGACCTGCGCAACCTTACTCACCCCTCCCGGTTACTTCTAAAAATACTTCTTCCAGTGATGCTTCTCTCAAGGAGATGTTCGAGGGTTGGAGCCTCTGACAGACCTTTTGAACCAGTTCACCAGCCAGCTGCGGTTGGTCGTCAAAGGCAACCTCTACTGTTGTTCCGCGCACATGGCAGTCCCGGACACCGGGAAGAGCACATAACCATTCTTGTTCCTCAGGAGTAGGGGAGTGTTTGAGATCCACAGTTAAAAACCTGGCTATATCAACATATTGGCGCAGTTCACCCGGCTTCCCTTCGGCAACCACCCTCCCCTTTTTGATAATCAAGATCCTGTCGCAGAGGTGTTCTGCTTCCTCCAGGTAGTGGGTTGTCAACAGGATGCTCTTTCCTCTGCTTTTTAACTCCATGATCATCTCCCAGAGTTCCCGGCGTGCACGCACATCCAGACCGGTTGTGGGCTCATCCAATAAAAGCAGGGGAGGGTCGTTGATCATCGCCCTGGCAAAGAGAATCTTTTTCCGCATTCCGCCGGAGAGGTGGTCGCCGTTTTTCTTGCGGTGCTCCAGCAGATCTGCCCATTCCAGAGAAAGCCGCGCTTTTTCCCACGCTGTCTTACGGGGCAAGCCGTATAGCCGGGCGTAAAAGTAAAGGTCCTGCTCAATATTGTAGTGGGCATTGAAGCTGAAATCCTGGGTGCAGACACCGAATAGACCCTTGGTCTTGATGGGGTTTGTCACCGCATCGATCCCTGCAATGTAAACCTGGCCTTTTGATGGCTGGTACAAGCCGGTGATGATCCTTAAGGTTGTTGTCTTACCCGCGCCATTGGGACCCAGAAAACCGAGCACTTCCCCTTCATTCAGGTCAAAGTTGAGGTCATCCAGCACCTTCTGGCTCTTAAAATACTTGGTCAGCCCTTTTACCTCCAGCACCTTCATTTACCAAACCTCCTCCGGAGAACAGTAGCAGCCATTCCCTCCCCTGGTCTTGTTAATCAGGCAATCCCCATAGCATGTAGAAAAGTATTCACAGGAACAACAAATCCCTTCATGTACTAGGAATATCTTCTTCCTAACCATCAATCTTTCACCCCCAAACAAAAAACCACGAAATAGTCTTACCCTGCTTCTGCAAGGCAGTGACCTTCGTGGTCATGTTGTCCAAGAATATTCTTATTTGCCGGATTAGATACACAATTGTTAATTGTATACTTTAATTCTACAATAAGTTGAGAGTTCCTTCACAAAAAATAAATTTTATTTCCTATGATATCTCTGAAAAGGTAATTCAAAAAAAGCGGCTCCACATGGAAACCCTCGCCACCCCCAATAATGGATTTGGCTCGGACGTCCTAAATGAAGCCGCCTGTCCCTAGCATACAATATAAATAACCGGCACCGCAATCAACAATATCAGGATATTATCACTCTCACAGCCATTTATAAGCCTATCTTGTCGAAAGCTTAGCGAAATAGCCATCTAGACGGCTATTTTCAGCCACATACAAGACTACTTTGTCACCAATAGATGCAGTGTGGCTGTATAGTTCCTGCGGTCATAGTACCCGTCCCTGGCATCGCCATTATCCGCGTACCTGACCAGTGCCAGATAGAAACCTGGTTTTTCAAAGGTAAAGGCGACTTTTCCTTCGCTGTCCGCATCCTTGAGCACAGGTTCCTCATTATCCTCAGCCATGCCGTTGATCATGGCCACCTGGGTGCCGGCCGCTGGTGATCCTTTAGCCCTGACCTGCAGTTCCATGGTATCCCCAGCCCTCCAGGGTTTCCAGGAGATAGGCAGCAGTTCCAGGTTGCATCCACCGGACTGTACCTCCCCTTCCAGGTCATGCCCAACCGGTATGATAGCGCTTGCATACTGAGTAAAGGCTACCGACTCCAGGGGGAACTCACAATCCTTTTTGGGTACATTCAGGTACTGGCCATCAACCGTTACCGTGGTAATACCATCCGCCTCCACTACCGGTCTGTAAAGGCCTGCTTGCTTAGGTGTAAAGGTGATCCGATATGCTGTCTCCTCTGGATCACCTATCTCCAGATCACTTTTCTTCCCATTGGGATCGACAAGATACGCTTTCAGTATCTCCTTCCTGCACAATCCATCAACCTTCATGTTGTGTCCCCATTTGAAGTAAACTTCTACAGGTGAACCGTGATGGCCATGACTGGATCTGAACTCCAGCCATCCCTCATGGCCATGGATCACCAGGTGTGTAGTGTCACGGAAATCATTCATTTCTCATCCTCCTGTCATTTTTAGAATTTTCCAAAAAGAATAACATTAGTCCAACCGTAAAATAAAGGTCAGAAGCCGGAGGTCTGAAATTACCAGGAACCATTTCCGCTGCTTCCTTAACATTACATGACTTCGGCCTCTGTTTTCATTTTCTGACAGTTATCATCCCCACACCCTACTGCCATCATCATCAAAAAGGCAGTGATGATCAATAAAACAACAACTTTTTTGCCCCTCACTCAAATCTCCCCCTCTACTCTTCATTTGGAAAATCCTATCACCTCTCAAACTGGCCCGCCAGATGGCATGCTACAAGATGCCCATCTTCCACCTCCCTCAATTCCGGTTCTTTCTCGCGGCAGATCGCCTTAACGCGCGGGCAGCGGGGATGGAAGCGACAGCCATCAGGTGGATTCACTGCATTGGGCGGCTCCCCATAGAGAATCTCACGCTCAAAATCCCCCTTGCGGACCTCTGGAACGGGAACCGCTGCCAGCAACGCCCAGGAGTACGGATGACAGGAGCGACTGGTGAAACCACCGGCATCCAGCACCTCCACTATCTTGCCCAGGTACATCACAGCAATCCGATCAGCCATATAGCTCACTGCAGACAGGTCATGTGATATAAAAAGATAAGCAAGGCCAAACTCAATCTTTCAGTTTCTTGAGCAGGTTCAAGATCTGCGCTCTAATGGAGACATCCAGGCTGGAAACCGGTTCATCGCAGATGATCAATTCAGGAGTCAGGGCCAGGGCGCGGGCGATATTGATGCGCTGGCGCTGCCCGCCGCTGAATTCGTGTGGGTAGCGAGAGATATGTGTAGGCTCCAATCCCACTGTTTCCAGG
>NZ_CDRZ01000042.1 GCF_000946815.1 Syntrophaceticus schinkii
AAGCTGCCCAAGCTCTTGCCATTGCTAGCTTTTTAAGTAGCAAAACCTATAAAATATTTTGCACAAAAAGGAGGAAGACACCCCTCAAAAATCTAATTGGATAGGTGAGACCCAAAATCCAATAGAAGGGATGTCTTCAATATGAAAGTACAACAAACAACCACACATTGTCAAGCACCTCTTTTACCCAGACGTGAAAAAAGAAAGATTGAACTTGAAAAATACCGTTTACAAAAGAAAATCCGTAAATTTAATTTGCCAGTTACTTTTGATAACGATACAATCACTAAATTCGCCAATTTTGGCCCTGTAGAATCTTTTAAACAGGCAATTGGTTTCAAGGAACTTATCAAAAGCACTTTTACCATGCGCAAAGCACCTAACAGCAAATATCAGTCTCAAGAAATGCTCGATTTTCTGGTTGATGCTCAAATTCTTGGTCTATCTCGATTCGAGCATATCAATGATTTACGTTACGACCCGGGTTACCTGAAAATCAAAGGCGATATTGAATGCCCTGAGGAATCAGCATTCAGACGGTTATTTAAGGCATTGGAAATTGAATCCCTTGGAGAATTACGCTCTATCAATCAACAATTAATAGCACTGCATTCCCGGACAAAGGAACCAACTGAGATATGGCTGGACTGCGATGATACAGTTATTACCCTTCATGGCAACCAAGAAGGCGGTGAGGTAGGCTATAACCCTCGTTATCACGGCCGTCCGTCTATCAAGGCCAAGGCTTGTTTTATTGCTGAAACTGCAGAATTAGTCAATCTAAAAGCATATGGTGGTAAGACGCACAGTAACGGCGAATTCCTTAATTTTTTCAAGGAGGCAGAGGGACAATTACCCCATAACTACGTCCCCAAAGGTGTAAGAATGGATAAAGGCTTTTTTGACGAAAAAAAATTTCGAATACTTCGAATCCCGTACCCTTTTATATGTCTGTAAAGCCCCGATGCGAAGTGGTTTAAAAAAAGATCGTTAATTACCTAAAAGAACAAAACCTTTGGCAGGAGCTGGATGAATGTTACAGCATTGCTGAACTAACAGTCCCGTTACCAAGCTGGAACAAGGCCAGACGGTTCATCGTTATTTGTCAGAAAAAAGATCCCAAAACAGGCCAATTATATATAGACCACCCTGAATGCTATCAATACCAAGCCATAGTAACCAACATTGAGACTAATGATATGTCTCCTGAAGAAGTCTGGCGTTTCTACAACAAACGCGGCACCTGTGAATTGTGGATAAATGAACTAAAAGATGGTTTTGCTGTTGATGAAGCAAGCCAGCATAACTTTGTCAAAAATGAGGCCTATATGCTGGTAAAGGCCATTAGTTACAATCTCATGCTCTGGTTCAAAGAAGCCACCATGCCTGAACGAGGTCAAAAACTGCCGGGCAAAAACCATCAGGCGCAAAGTGCTTTGTGTACCGGGCAACATCGTGGGTAATGGACGCTATAGACATGTCCGTTTGGCCGCCAACAAGTGGCTGGAAACAGTGATCAATCAGGTCAAAACTAACCTGGATGAATTTCTTTACCTGGTAGTCCAACGGCTGTACCCTATAAGATGCTGAAACACGACAAATAAGACTGTATTATAAACAAGATACAGATCTCAAAACATCCTATCGGAAACAGGGTGGTGGTTAATGTTACTCATTTTCCGGTTAATTAGCGGATAAAAAAGCAGTGGGGTAAATGTGATTAGGATATTTGGACACATCTGGTTATTAATACGGATTCAGGTACTGTTGACCGCTGTGAAGCTATTTACTTGCCGATTTCAGGGTAAATTAAAATCGACAAGGTTGTTATGTTACGGTATATTTGGATTAGATTCCAGAATACAGCGGAGGCTGACGAGGCAGAACAGATGAAGACTATTACATGGGCACAGCCTATGCTCATTTATTCCAATCAGATGAGCATGATCCATGAATTTCAGATGGTTTTTAACGAGCTGTGGGTGAGTTTATCCGCGGGAACAAGGGAAAACACCATCTCGCTTTTGGATAGGATGATCGAAGAAATTGTAAGGATTCATAAATAGGAGGAGCAGGGTCATGCCATCAAAGATTATTTTGAAAGTTACTAAAGGAGAACTTGCAGGAAAGGAATTCATTTACGACAGCAAGGAGCAGCTATTTATTGGCAGGCAGGATGATTGTACAATTGTCCTCCCCGACAAATCCGTATCCCGTTATCACTGCATGTTGGAGGTAACTCCGCCGGATGTTACGGCGCGAGATTTCGGAAGTCTTAACGGAACCTACCTGAACGGAAAAATTATCGGACAGCGTGAGCGTTCCGTATCTGTCGAGGATGCGCAAAAGGAATACCACGAGGAATTCGAGCTGCATGATGGCGACCGGCTTGGACTGGGCAAACACTGCGAGATTCTCCTGCATACAGTTTTAGCCAAACGCTGTGCAAACTGCGGCGAAGAGCTGCCGGATGACAGGGCCTCCCTGGATGGCCGAACCATAGATGATGATGCACCGCAAAGCTATGTGAACAGAAAAGGTGAAGCAATTTGTGAGGCTTGCCATTTGCAGCAGGAAGCGGAAGCAATGGCCGCCGACCTGGAAAGAAAGCTCAAACAAGCAGCAGATAAAGCCGAAGAAGAAATTCGGCAGGCAGCTTCCCGGAAAAAGTGCCCGGGCTGCGGCGCGATATTTACACCCCAGGACCCGGATAATAACCTTTGTCCCCAATGCGCCAGGGACCAAGGCAAGGTATTGCAGGAAATTTTGGTACAGGCTCTGGGCGGTATTCTCGGGCAGCGATCCCAAAAGGATCATGGGCCTGCAACAATCAAAGGGTTCCGCAAGGTAAGGAAACTGGGTGCGGGCGGAATGGGCGCTGTCTGGCTGGTGCAGGATGAAAAAACAGGCAGGCAATATGCCCTGAAAACCATGCTGCCGGAGGTGGCGGCAAATAAGCTTGCTAAAGATACATTCCTGCGCGAAGCCATGCTTGGAGAAGCCCTTGACCATAAAAATGTCATCAAAGTTTTTAAAACAGGTTGCCAAAACGGCGTATTCTATATTTTGATGGAATTGTGCGAAGGCGGCAGCGTGGATAAATACATGGAAAGGTACGGGAGCAAATTGCCCTTAGACATTGCGACCTTCATCGTCCTGCAGGCACTGGACGGGCTGGAGTATGCACACCATGCGAACGTCAGCGTAAAATGCGGCTGGCGGACCCGGGATTCCAGGGGCGTTGTTCACCGCGATTTTAAGCCTGCCAACATTTTTTTGGCGGACAATAGCACCTATCCCGCAGCAAAGGTCGCCGATTTCGGTCTGGCCAAAGGCTTTGAGACGGCAGGGCTTTCCAAACATACCCGTACGGGCACAGTTTCAGGGACACCGGTATTCCAGCCGCGCAAGCAGATCGCGAATTTTAAATATGCCAAACCGGATGTGGACGTTTGGGCGGCAGCCGCCAGCTATTATTATATGCTCACTGCCAATATTCCCAAGGAGATAAAAGGCAAGGATATCTGGTTGGCCATGTATACGGAAAAGGCGGTTCCGATCAGACAGCGGGATCCGCAGATACCTGAGAAACTTGCAGCCGTTATTGATAAGGCGTTGGTCGAAACTCCCGATATCGGCATCCAATCTGCCCGTGAGTTGAAGCAGCAGATCGTCGCGGCGCTGCCTGATGAAGTTAAAAAAACCGTTAGAGGCGTTATTTGATGAAACATAAAACACCGAACTTTTCCTATTGTTTTCGTTATGCCGGAGAAAAAAACACCGGCAGGCTTAGAGACAGCAATCAGGACGAGGTCATCTTCTGTCCCGACATAGGGATATTTGCCGTATCCGACGGGATGGGCGGGCTTGAAGAGGGAGCAAGAGCTTCAGTCTATGTCAGGGAATCCATTCCGGTTATGATGCGTTTTTCGCTGAATGAAGAAACTCCCGATGCGGCCGGAAATGCTTTTGCGGAAACCATCCGCAGGATCAGTGACGAACTTTTCAATGCCGCAAACACGGGGTCGCATATCAGTTTTGGGGCAACATTTTGCGGCATATGGCTTTATAAAGACAAAGCAATATTTACAAACCTGGGTGACAGCCGCGGCTACCTGCTGCCAAAATATAAAAGAACGCTGAAGCAGATTACAGAGGACCATAATATTGCCGCACTTCTTGTTAAAAACGGAGAGCTGGCCAAAAACGCTGCCAACAACCACCCTTCGAGCTCACGGCTTACACGGTTTGTCGGCATGAATGCCCCTGCTCTGCCCGAATATTTTGTTTGTGATGTTGCGCCCGGAGACAGGATCCTTTGTGCAGCGACGGGCTTTACGGCATGGTAAATGAAGAGGATATCACCCGCATAATGCGGAGCAGCCGAAACCCTGGAACCGTCTGCGCCAAGCTGATCGATCAAGCCAATGTCAACGGAGGACACGATAATATTTCAGTGATTTATATTCAAATTGTCAATTAACAGTTTTGCAACTATAAAACCCGGTCAAAGCATGAAATACGTTAGTTAAGGGGTTTTTTATGATGAAAAAGGATGAAAAAACGCTTCCTGACAGCATAGAAAACACTGCAACAGTCTCAGACAACGCAACTATCGATGATGATTACGCAACCGTAGACGCTGCGGCAATAGACAATGCTGCTTTGGATGACGATGCCACGGTGGATGATGACGCCGCAGTTCCGGATAATGAGGCGGCACGATATGAGGGAAAGGCGGTCATCATTGCCAAAGGCAGGACTCTGCTCGATACCTACCGTGTTGAATCGGACGCCATCGAAGGCGGCATGGGCAGCGTCTGGCGGGTGCACCACACAGGCTGGAACGTTGACCTGGCCATGAAGCAGCCCCAGGCAAAAGCGTTTCAAACCAAGAAACAAAAGGAAAAATTTATCAATGAGTGCGACGCCTGGATCAATTTAGGCCTGCATCCCCACATCGTTTCCTGTTACTATGTTCGTGAAATCGGGGGCGTCCCCACCATCTTCTCCGAATGGATGGACGGCGGCAGTCTGGCCGATGTGATCCGCAACGGCAGCTTATACCGCGGAACCGGCCGG
>NZ_CDRZ01000043.1 GCF_000946815.1 Syntrophaceticus schinkii
TGGTTGAGGACTAAAGAGATCGGGCAGTATTCTTGCTGATATGGAAAGGCAGCGTGCGACAGCGGGGTAAGGTAATTAAAGGGTAAGGATCCTCTCAGTATTCCATGACAGGTTTGGTTTGGGTGCTGGGGGATCTCTACATTATCCACACTATGCACACTGACTGGCATTATCTAGCTAGACTTTGATTGGCACCTGAATTCTCAACTTTATGGCAGACTGTCGCTATAATTCTTCCGTTATTGGCGGTGAGAATTGCAGCGTCAAATTGAGTGAGAGGCAACACGATATAACGGTCAATGATAACGAATAAATACATGAATCCGTGTCTCAAGCAATTATAGATTATGTCACCATCCCAGACATGAGCAAGACGATTCACTTTCATGTCTTTCAACAGATACGGATGTATATATTTAGAGTAGTTTACTTAGGTTGGGACCCAGGCAAATCCTTGAATCTCTATCACCCGCATCAGTCTCCACTCGTTCACGATTGATTTGCATCCATCTGATTCTGCATTTCTGCCGTGATTCTGCGATAGCTGTAGAAAGGTTAGGGCTAAATGCAGCCAAGGAAAGCAGTCCAGCGTTGCTACCGGAGCGGTAGCCGAGCGTTTAGTACACCTCGTTTACTCCATCTGGAATGAGAACAGACCCTACGGATTATCGCTGGTTCCCGCCAGTGTATAATGAGTAATTCGGAATCTTTCTGTATTTGTCAAGGTCTTTTTTAGTTCTTTTAGCTTTTTGTCTATTGATTCTTTATGGCACATCTTGCTTTTAATTTTCATGTATATATTACCACGAATGGCAATATAATAACAATAGGATGTGCGCAACACGTAGGAATAGCGTCATGAACCGTCGATATTCGTGTCTTAACCGTCGATTTTTGTGCATCAAAGAAATCAGCCCCTATAAAAAAGAGGGCTGGTTATATCTTTTATATCTACAAATTAGAATTAACACTTCCAGGGAATATGAATTACAAACTCCACGCCTGAATATTCTTTCGCTTCTCTCAACTCCAGCTGTCCGCAATTTAGCTCTACAATCTGCTTGATAATATATAACCCCAGACCGCTGTGTTCTTTCTTTGTTGTGTAACCGGCGGCATATATTTTGTTCTGATCGCTTGGCGGAAGGGGCACACACGTATTGGATGCCTTTATCTGTAACCCTAGCTTGCTGGTTTTTATCGACAGATCTACCCTCCCTGAAGGTATGGCTGCTTCCAGGGCGTTGTCCAATAGATTGCCTGTTATCTGCGTCAGCTCCTCCGGCGAAAGCGGACATACGCCTGCTTCTATGTCCACCTGCCAGTGAAAGTCTATACCGCGGTCATCAGCATCCCTCTGCTTGACACTCAGCAGAGCGCCCAGCTGCGGGGGGTTCATCCTCAGAAAAGACTCTGTTTGGCGTACATTCTCGTATAGTTTCTCAATGTAGTTTTCAGCCTGTCTGTATCGCTCTGTTTTTATGTATCCGTATACAGAGGTCAGGTGGTTGCAGAACTCATGCCGTTCCACTTGCATTTGCAAATTTAATCTGTCCATTTCTTGGAGATGGCTCAATTCGCTTTCCAATCTGACTTCGCGTGCTGTAATTTTTAAAAAATATCCTGCCAAAAGGACAGTGAGCAAGGATGAAGCGATAAGCACAGCGCCGCAGATTATTCCCAGTGTTTCCAGGGTAAAGCCCGGAAACACCTCTTTGTAATAGTTGTAGAGGATTATATACAGAAAAATCAGGATCATGGCCTGTATGAGACACAGCATAAAAAGATAATTGCGGCCGGGTGAGTATCCCTCTCGCTCCCCTCGTGATACCGCCATCCGATCGGTTAACGGCAGCCGCCAACCTCTCCTGCCGGTAAGATAGGCCAGAACAGCCAGTAAAAATAGGTGTACTACGGCAAATACGTTGCGCAGCAAAGGGGAGAAAACGATTTCTTTCATGTTATATGAAAAAACAGCGGCCAACAGGGTGACGGATACGCCCTCGCTCAATCCTAAAATAATGCCTGCCAGCAAGGCAAGGATAAATGATACGCCCCAGGACAGACCACAAAAATAAATCAGAATAATAAAAAACAGCATCTGTAAAAAGAAATGGACTCCGAAATATAGAGGCAGGAGGCGGATGCCGTAGAAAAAAAGCGAGGTCAGTAAAGAGAGCAAGAGGAGGAAGAAAGGGGGTTCTTTTTTCCCCGCCAGGGAAAACAGCATGTAATACAAGAAAAGATATCCCAAAACGGAGATGCAGAAAAAAAGAAGATCCGCAGTCATCGTGCAAACTGATCCATAAGGTCATTGAGATCATTTAGACGATCACGACTAAGCAAAGCCTGTTCACCGTAGTTACTTAAAATAAACCTCATAGTAGGAAGATCTTGAGCAATTGACCACTCGATCAATCTGCCTGATGTTGATCAGATAAGACTTGTGTGAGCGAAAAAAAACCTGTTTTCAGCCGCTCTTCAAAAGTCTTGAGGGTTTCCCGGATTGTTATCTTTTGATTCCTGGTATGAATCTGGACAAAGCGCCCCTGCTTTTCTAGATAATAAATATCATCGCAGCTTACGAATATCATCTCGTTACCCTGATTTACAGCTATCCTGGCGTTCTGAGTCCGGGAAGGAGAACCGCCGAAAGCCTCATTCGAAACTTGCATTGCCTGACGGATGCGCGCAACCGTAGTCTTTACCCGTTCTCTGATCGATCGGCTTTAGGATATAGTCATAGGCGTACACTCGAAAGGCGTCGAGAGAATAGTCTGGATCAATATGTTATTTAGGGTTTCCTCAGAGGAGTACAATTCGTGTTCGTCAGCCGCCGTGTATAGCCGAGCCTTAGCCTATGGTATTTTTACTACAGTGTAGGTAGCAACCTCACTCTAGCAGCCGAAGATTGTTCTTTCGGTGCGACTGAAAATAGCGATGTTATTGGCAAATAAAGTGGCGCTTTATGGCTTTTTTATCATAGCCTCGTTATGTAAATGTAAGGGCGGAAATCCAGGAGTAGCCAACTCAACGTGAGTTGATTTCGTAAAAGGACTCGAGATATTCGATTTTTAATCAGAGATACTTCGCCATGAAGTCAGCGGGGGTCATTATCTCCGGTTTTTCGATCTCAATATCGGCAAAGTCCTTATCGCCGCTAATGAGAACGTCCACATCCTCAACGATCGCCGTATAGAGTACGGGATAATCCTTCACATCACGGATGCTGAACAGTGTTTCGTCCATTTCCTCCGGCGTGTAAACAATATCATAACTCATTTTCAGCAGAAGCTTATCCACCGCTTTCACCTTTGCCGAAAATTTACGCCGTACAACATCTTTCAGTTCATTCAAGACGAAGGATGACAGCACAAGCTTGTGCTCGGCGAAAATACGTTTCATCATGGCGTTCATGCGTGGATTTGAAAATAAAAGCAGGGAGATAAGCACATTGGTATCCAACATGACTCTCATATTACTCTACCGTTCTTTCCCGTCGAAACTCCTTCATCATGGCGACAACATCATCCTCGTTTTTCAGCCCGGCGCGTTCCGCTTCACCGGCGAACGCGGCCTGTGCTTCTTTGAGGGCTTCCATTGAAGAGTTGAGAATATATATCTTTCCGGCCTCTTCAACGAACAAAACCTTGTCACCCTCTTTGACGCCCAGCTTTCGGCGGATCTCGACGGGTATAGTTATTTGTCCCTTTGAGGTTATTTTCGCAAGTTCCATTTATTTTCGCTCCTTTCATAAGCAAGGTACTCCTTACTTTCATTACATTAATAGTATACGCAAACTGAGCAAAAATATCAACAGCTTATTCGAAAAATATGGGACAACCGCCGGCCATTAATGGCGGGCGCTGGCTGCGGTATAGTTCAAGCGTCAGATAGGCCTTCTGCTCGAAATACTGCGCTTCTGTGCGCAGGCCCATCATGCCGCTGAACATATCATTGCTCTGCTCCACTTTTTCTACGCCATCGATGTTCTCCAGGGCACTGAAATCCTGATAGCGGAAGGGGGGAGTCTCCGCTTGCATCATACTCTGCTTGTCAGGCTCGTAGGTCACTCTGAGGGTGTTGACGCTCTCGCTGACCGTCGAGTCGCTCACCTGGGCCTGCAGTCCGGCGCCGATGGAAAGTATTATACTGCTCCCAGGGAGTGAGACACTAATCGGAAAAAAATAAGCTAAACATCCATGCCAGCGGCCGGCACACAGAACAATGAAAATGAGGTAGAGTGCTTGGAGCCCGGCCTGGTCCATATCTTCTCGGCAATGGAGAAATGCACGTTTACAAACCCTGGCACGATAAGACCACCGGCAAGACATCCCTCAGGTATGATTCTGGAAAGTGTTTGCACTACTACTTCTACTTCATAGACAAGGAGTACGGGCTATGTTATCTCAGGGTTCCCACCTGGTGCCCCTTCCGGCTACAGTTCTACTTCAACGGGCACAACCTGCTCGCTGCAAAATTGGCCCGGCAGGGTATCGGCAGCCAACTGAGAGAGAACGCCTTCTTGCAGATCGACGACTGGGAAAAAGCGCAAAGCTTATCGGACAGCATCCGGGTGGAAGACCTGCACCAGGTGCTGGACATCCTGGCCTCGCGATACGTCCCGTTTCTGCAAAGGTACGGGTTAATCTATAGATGGAGCATCATGCAGGCGGAATACGCCACCGATATTGTTTTCAAGAGACAGGCCGATCTCGGACCGATTTATGAAACACTGGTGCGTACAGTCGTCCACTCCGTAAAACCGGAGAACATCGCCTCCTTCCTGGGGCGGAAACTCCACTGGAACTACCAGGGCGAAACACACGCATTCTCGGCACGAGAATCAAGCACCAGATGGATGCGGTCTCAATCAAGATGTACGACAAGTTCGGGATCGTCTTGCGCATTGAAACAACTACCAACGATGTCTCCCAGTTCCGGCACTACCGTGAAGTCCAGCGACATGACGGGAGCAGAGAGAGCAAGGTTGCCCCGATGAAGAAGAACATCTACAGCCTCTACATCCTCGCCCAGTTGCTCAAAGACTCCAACCGCCGCTATCTTGAATTCATCTCCACGTTTGACGATCCCAGCGACGGGATTAAGAAGCTTGCTAAAATCTCCGATCCCGTCAAGAAGGATGACAGGAGTTATAAGGGTTTCAATTTCTTCAGCCATGCCGACCAGAAGATTTTTGAAGTTCTGGCGCGGGTGAGTTTAACATCAATGGTTTTCAAAACAAGATGATCCGTAAATTCATTCCTGACCTGAGCTCTGCATCGGTCACCAGGTTTGAAGCGCCTTTTGCTCCACGGCCTCATTAAAAGAGTTGCTAGATCCCGTAAATACTACCTCACCAAACTGGGGAAGGCTGTCATCACTACCGGGCTAAAGACAAAAGCGCTTTTTATTATTCTAAGCCTGGCTGGTTTAGAGGTTGCTACTGCGTAATTATCTTTCCACTTTACGAAGATCTTTGGAAGTAAGGGACTAAGGAACGTAACGCTTAGCAAGATATAAAGAATGATAAAACCAAACAGACCAATAACCGTGATGATTTTCACCCAACCCCTGGCAAAATTAAAGCTGCTGCCAACCACCAGTTCGCCGTAGAGGGCGTACTGGAATGTATCGGTAGTAGCGCCGCTATGATCGGTCAAAGCAATGCTGCTGCCTCTCCGGTTGAAGTGGTAGTTCCGGTAGTTCTCGGCGGGGTCTTCAATGTGATTTATCTCTGTTTAAGAAAAACCAAAAAGCGACATTAAAAGACACTTTAAATGATATTATTTGGCAGGAGTTCTATTAATCGCCAAGGAATATAATAATCGAACTGCCACAAAAAGGAGTTCAAATTTTGTCAAACAAAAGGAGGATCACGCCGACATGAAAAAGATGATTAGTATTTGTTTGACCATATTTGTTTGCCTTTTTATGGTGCTTAACTATGCCTTGCCAAGCAGTTCTCCAAGCAGTTCTCCAAGCAGTTCTCCAATCAGTTCTCCAAGCAACTCTCCAAACAGCTCTAATACCAACACCTACAATTACGATAACCTGGGCCGGCTTACTTCAGTGACATATGAGAGCGGACAGTCTGTTGAATATTCATATGACGCCGGCGGCAATCTTTTAAGTTCGTCTTGCGTGCAGTCCGGAGATCTAAAGGGAGACGGCAAAATCAAAGCGCAGGACATAGTTCTGAGTGGCTCCAAGCAGAGCCATGACGAAAGCGGCATATCTAACACACACAATTTAACAGATTGGGGAGGATCGTTATGAAGATAAGTAAGCAATTGCTTGCATGCAAATTCCAGGGTTGTTTCAAGAAGCGCAGAGTTCGTTTGACAGCGAAGACAATCCTCGCCTTGATACTAGTTATCACCGTTTTCAGCGCTTCTCTTCCCGGATTTATGGGCATTAGAATCGCCTCAGCTGAGCCGTTGGACCTCACCGGAAATTGGTCGGGAGAGGCTGAGGTCAACAGCGGACCCTATGCCGGGAATGCTTTTGCCGGGTGGATGAATTTGACGCAGAGCGGCACGAGTATTACAGGGACATTTTCCTCCGGCCCCTTCACAGGGACATGCAGCGGCACATACAGCGGCGGGACATTGTCCCTGCTCGGCGTCACATCCAGCGGTTACAGGTTGCATATTACAGCAACGGTAACCGGCACCGGTCAGCAGATCCAGGGAATCTGGTATGATAACATCGGCGACTCGGGAATCTATATGGCCTCCAAGGCCGCCACCTCCTCGTCGGGCATAGGTGCGGTGTCAAAAATAAAGGGATTTTATCAATGGTTAAAAGACTTCATCGCAGAGCCAGTTGACAGCGCTACCGGCGCCCACTATCTGGAGCGCACCATGCTCACCTGCTACGGCGCAGAGGAGCTTGCCTTCAGCATTCGTTACAACTCCCTACTCCTCAACAGGGGCCCTTTGGGCAACGGCTGGGGTCATGACTACGAGACCCGCCTTACAATTCTGACCAGCGGCAGTATCAGAGTCCACTGGAACGCCAACTACTCCAACCTCTTTGATAAAGCCGGCGGTCAATACTCGTCTTCGGACCTGCCGACCAAGCACGATGAACTCGTCAAGAACGCGGACAACTCCTACACCCTGACGCGCAAGGACCACAGCATCTACCAGTTTAACTCTTCGGGCAGGCTCATCCAATTGCAGAACGGCTACGGACAGTCCTTCAACATGACCTACGACGCCTCCGGCCGCCTGGACATGATCACCGAGCCGGTCTCCGGTCGCTTTCTTAATCTCCACTACAACGCTGACAACCTGGTCGACACCGTGAGCGACAACCAGAACCGCCAGATCTTTTTCGGCTATGACGCGGACCACAACCTGACCGCTGTTACCGACGCCAGCGGCTATACCACAACCTATACATACACTGCCGAGGGATATGTGCTCTCAGCCGTGGACCATGACGGGCACACCCTGTTCACCAACACCTACGACTCCCAGGGCCGGGTGATCGTCCAGCAGGATGGGGTATCCGGCCACCAGCAGGGAACATTCAGCTACGACGAAGCCAGTCAGCCCAACCATGTGATCACCGCCTACACCGACCGCAACGGCCATACGCGTACCCTGGTGCATGACGGTGACTACAACCTGGTCAGCGAGACCGACGAACTGGGACAGACCAGCACCTACACCTATGACGCGGACGGCAACCGCACCGCAGCCACCGATCCCCTGAACCGCACTACCGCCTACACCTACGATGCCAACGGCAACCTGCTCACCGCCAGCGACCCGGCCGGCAACACCACCACTTACACCTACGACGGCAATAACAACCTGCTTACCGCCACCAATCCGGCCGGCAAAACCACTGCCTACGCCTATGATGATGCCAGCCACCCCAACAATTATACCAGCATCACAGATGCCATGAGCCACACCACCACCTATACCTATGACAGCAACGGTCTGCTGCTGACCAGAACCAGCCCGAATTTGGGAACCACCAGCTATACTTACCAGAACGGGCAGCCGCACACGCTCACCGATCCGGCGGGGGTGACCACCACCTACAGCTACGACCTGGCCGGCAGAACGACCGGCATCACCGATGCCGCCGGCAAAACTACCACTTATAGCTACGACGGCAGCGGCAACCTGCTCAGCAGAACAGATCCCCTGGGCAATACGATCAGCTGCGCTTACGACTGCCGCGGCAACATGCTCACCGCTACCGACGCCAGGGGCAATACCACCACCTGCATCTACAACGGCAACAATAAGCTGATCAGCATAACTGACCCTCTGAACAACACCACAGCCTACGATTACGACGGAGAAGACCGCCTGATCAAAATCACCGATCCCCTCGGGCATGAAACCAATATGAACTACGACGCCAAGGGCCGGCTGACAGGCTCCACCGACGCCAATGGCAATAGCTCAGGAATCAGCTACGACGCCGTTGACAACATCGCCGCCAGGACGGATGGTTTGGATAATACCATCCTCACCGTTACCTATGATAACCTTAACAACCCCCTGACACAGACCGACGCCCTGAACCGCACTACCACCAATACCTATGACAATCTTTGCCGCCTGACACAAACAGTCGACCCTGCCGGACATATTACCCAGTATCACTACGACGATCTGGACCGTTTGATTGCAGTCACAGACCCCGCTAACGTCCAGTCCACTCAGGGCTTCGATGCCAACGGCAACCACATATCCCTCGCCGATGCCAACGGCAACCAGACAGACTTCACCTACGACAGCGCCGACCGGCTGACCGCCTCCACCCTCGAATCCGGCAGCCATGTCTCCTGCTCATATAACAGTCTGGGCCTGCTCGCCCAGGTGACCGATGCCAGGGGGCAGATCGCCTCCTACCAGTACGACGATGCCGGACGTCTGAGCAGCCTCACCGACCAGACCGGCGTTACAACCTACACCTACGATGCCAACGGCAACCTGCTCACCGTCAGCGACAGCAGCGGGGTCATCACCCGAGCCTACGACCCCCTCAACCGGGTGACCAGCTATACCGATACCCAGGGGAACACTATCGCCTATGCCTACGACCAGGCCGGCAACCTGATTACGCTGACCTACCCCGGTGGCAGAGAAGTCCACTACACCTACGATCCCGGCAGCCGTCTGACCGGAGTCACCGACTGGGCGGGAAGGACCACCGCCTACCAATATGATCAGAACAACCGCCTGACCGCAACCACCCGCCCCGACGGCTCCCAGCTCACCCTGACCTACGACGACGCCGGGCAGTTGCTGCAGCAGAAAGACACCGCCTCCGGCGGCAGCGTAATCTCTCAGTACGACTATACCTATGACAATACCGGCAACCCGCTGACAGAACAGGCCACCCCCTCTACCCAGCCCTTCTCACTGACTGACACCGTCTGCACCTACACCAACGACAACCGCGTCGCCACCTACAACAGCCAGACAGTGACCTACGACCCCGACGGCAACATGACAGGCGGACCGCTGAACGGCGTTATGGAGACCTTCACCTACGACGCCCGCAACCGCCTGACAGAAGCGGGGACCACAACATATTCCTATGATGCCGAGAACAACCGCACCGGCCTTTCCGACAGCGTCAGCCAGACAGACGACAGCTACGCAATCAACCCGCAAGCAGACTTAAGCCAGACCCTGATCAAAACAGACGCCCAGGGGAACAAAACATATTACGTCTACGGCCTCGGCCTGCTAGGCCAAGAAGACCCCGCCGGGAACTACCGGAGCTACCACTTCGACCGGAGAGGCAGCACCATCGCCCTGACCGATCAGAACGGCGCCGCCACCGATACATTCCAGTACGCCCCCTACGGCGAACTGGTGAACAGAACCGGCTCAACCGACACCCCCTTCCTCTACAACGGACAGTACGGGGTGATGACCGATGAAAACGGTTTGTATTACATGCGGGCGAGGTATTATAATCCAGACATCAAGAGGTTCATTAACCTGGATGTGCTGCTGGGGAGCATCGACGAGGGGCAGAGCCTGAACAGATACGCCTATGTCAACGGCAACCCCATCAGCTATGTAGACCCCTTCGGCACATGTGTAGAGTCGGGGGAAGCAGGGCATATAGCCTTCGACGCGGCAGGATTTTGGCCTGGGGCAGGAATGTATTTTGACGCTACAAACGCTATCTGGTACGCCGCGGAGGGAGACTGGACCAATTTCGGGTGGAGTGCTGTAGCCGCTGTTCCCATAGCCGGGGACATCTTCCAGGCAAGTAGGCTGGGGATAAAGTACCTAAGCGATGTAGGTGCTGTCAATCGTGTGATAGAAAGAGCGAAGAGCGCGGGGAAGCAGTTAACTAAGGGCGCGGGGAATGAAGTTAAGATTTTAGGGAAAGGTTCAACTGGTCGTACAACGGCAAATAACCTAACGGAACAACTTGCAATGAAAGAGGTTAAATCCAATCCTTTAGCGGGTGCGAAGGAATTAACTTCTGTAAAAATGTCTGATTCGAGGTGGCTTGTGAATGATGGTTGGGTTAAGATGAGTAAAAACGTTAATGGTGTAGAAGTTCATTATGTTTATAATACTAAAACAGGGGCATTTGATGATTTTAAATTCAAATAACATAGCGAGGTGGAAATAATGTACGGAGATAATGTAGTTATTGATGCGGACGGCAAAAAGTTAATTATAGAACACCTATATACAGTTGAGGATTACTTTACATTTAATATCAAGGTACAATCAGGAGAATTTATAGGTGCATCACATTTCTGCATTTCAAAAGAAAATATATTGTCTATTGTCGAAGTATTATCAAAGATGTATGAGACTCTCTCTGGATGCTGCGAAATAAATGACAATGATTCAGATGCGCATATTAACCTTGAAATGGACAAATTGGGGCACATACACATGACAGGGCAAATTGGTGGAAGCCATGAAGAGCATAGCATGAAGTTTAAGTATAGTACGGACCAAACTGCTCTAAGTGCCTTAATACAAAATTTAAAATCAAGTCTGTAGATTTGACCTAGCTTGTTCTTTGAAAAACGAAGGTATACCCGAATCAACACTTTTAGAACATGATCTTTGACGGGAATAGAGAGATTTACAGCACCCTAATAGGCGTACTTATTTCATCTTACGGACACCTATCCGGGGCGGCTGCCAATCCGAAGAACTGGATTAAGCCAAAGACCATTAGAGGAGCGCTTACAGGGAAAATGGCCAAATGCAATTACATTGACGAAGCGATCGGCTTTCCGTTTATAACCGGCGGGAATACAGCTAATAAGTTGTTATTTAAATAGTATATTTTCAACAAGCTTCTGACTCGTTCCTGAATCAACCTGAACATATCCGTCTTGCGGCCGACTGGCTCCAGGCCCAGCTGTACGCACATTTGGCGATAAAACCCGGTAACCAAACAGGTATAGATCATCCGGCTCAGATTGGGATTCAGGGTTTCAGCAAAACAGCGCAGGGCATAAGTTTTGCCCATTCCGGGCGAAGCAGTGAAAAGGCCTATGCCCCTGGTGCCTTTAAGGAAGGACAGGCGGTTTTGCATTTCCGTATAATCCTTTGATAGGAAAGCTGTTTTAATGGGAGCCGACTTATCAAAAGGATTGAAGGTAAGGCCGTAAAAATGGTTATACATCTTTAAAACCCCCATTTAGTGAATAATCTATCGAAGGCAGCTTTTCTCTTTTGGTTCGGGAATTTTCCAGCTTATTGGTGCGGCGAATGGGATAACGCTTCCCCTGATGCAGGATATAGGCATTTTTCATATCATCGGGAAGGTATCTTATTTCAACCTTTGACCGGATAAACTGCATTGGCACATCATACATGACAGAATCGATGGAAACAGTGGCATCATTATTCACCTTTCTTATGATGCGGCTCATAAAGCATTCGTCAAGCCATGCACGGCTTTGGGGAAACCGGATGCGGTCAATATGCCTCGAATACCGTTCCATGGGAGTCTCGCCCGTATTGCGGTTTACAGAATTGTTGCGCATTCTGACATAGTCAGCCAAAAGCCGGTTCAAATCTTCGAGTGAATTGACCTGCGACAAGTCAAAGCCATTAAGCCAGGTATTCTTTTGTTTTGTATAGATAAGGGTGGCGTTGATGCGGGGAAACTGCTGAATCAGGCGGTATATCTCATCAATCGCCTCATTCGGCAGCACACGCGACATCCCGATATCGCAACGGGCTTTAGGTATAAGGCCATCCATACCCTTACGTTTGTAGCTGGCTTCCCACTTTTCAAAAGTGTTGTAATTTAAGAACACGCTCCTTCCATCCGGCATTTTTAAAGGTTTTTCAGCTACCTTTTTGTAGTAGGCCGTTTTTGTGGGCTCGGTAAATACGCCCTGTATAACCGGCGCAATAACAGCAAAGCGCAGGTGGGCGATTTCCATGGCTTCATTATGATTTTTGTTCTTTGATTTCTTTGATATGTCGTTCATGACATTTTCACCTCCTGAAGGCATCATATCAGGGGCAAATCCGCAAATGAATTCCGGTTTTATGTGATTGGTGATAAATGTCATGGTCATAATTGGATTACGGGGGAGAATGTGCATTAATCCTTTTCCGGGGTGTCTGTAAAAAGGATAGATTTGATTCAAGGTAAAATTCTTCCAGAACATATATGTATTTATCAAGAAATGCTTTGATATAATCCGCAGCAGTTATGCAGGCATCTTCCAGCAGGCCCAGCCATATCTTTTTGTTCTTTAAAAACAGTGCCCTCCACGAATATATCGCGGAAGCTGAAATGTAACGTTCGTAGGTAGCATGCCTCTTCCAGTCTGGATGTTTAGTCCGGCAAACAGGGCATGGGAATTTGGAGGGATCAAATCTCTTTATTATATGCCTGGTACAATTCATATGCAGTAATTTTCAAAAAGGTAATCTTTTGCAGGAAGCCAAAAAATCACAGCATTTGCAGCTATCTTCCGCAGCATTTCTTATATTTTTTCCCGCTTCCACAAGGGCAAGGGTCGTTCCTGCCAACCCTTTCCGACCTTATGGGCGTATTTATACCTTTCAGGGGATTCTGTTTTGCAAAAGCCTTTGCCTCTTTCTTTAATATAGCTGCTTCTTCCTGTTCCCCTAATTTCTCGTATAAATCTATGGCTCTTTCCAGAACATCCGCCCGATCATTTATACTCTTTCTTGATAATGCTTCTTTTTAAAATCTCTGCCGCTTTCTCAATTATTTGAAGGGTCTTTTTGAACGATCAAACCAATAGCAGTTAGCCCAGCCTATGTATCCCCAACCCCAGTCCGGGTTATCCTCAAGCCATCTACTGTATAATTCATCGCATTTTTCCTTCTCACCCAGGCAATAATGAGAATCGGCTATGGCTCTGCGGGTGTTTTCAACCAGCAAACCCTCGTCTTCTCCGCATAGTTCAAGCATTTCTTCGCAGTAAATAATTCTTTTTTGAAAATATTCTTTATTCGAAATTCCGGCATTATGAAGCTCAGCCTCAAGATCCTGGATGTAGTTTGATAAAAACTGTGTCCAATTATATTTGGTTTATAATTCCCCGATATTGCTAACTTGAGCTTCAATTATGGCTGCTTTAATGCCTACCCAGGCATCTAACCAGGCATCGCAGGAATTAACTGCATTTCTTTCCATTAGATAGTCATAGCCGATCATAATTTTTTTATCAATATTTTTGTAATCTATCATAGTCCAATCTCTATGCTTCTATATTTTAAGTTCTATTTTATCATTTTCCCGGATTGAGTACATGGACATGATTTCATTTTGCTGTTTTTAGCTGTACGATTATATCAGTTTTATATTGCATTAACAGATTTTATTTTGATTTTGATGCTTTTATCCCGGTTTTGAAGATTTAATTTTGCCGCTCTACACTATAGTAACGCCTCTAAGAAATTCCGCTTTACGGAAGGTGAGACATATGAAATAAAATACCTGCCCCGACCAGAACGATAATAGATTCCAGATTAAAAGAGTGAACCCGTAATATGAGTGTCAGGTAATACTTCGACGGGAACACGACGGCAGACCCCTCTAGCAAGCTCGGGGGGAAAACGCCCCCTCGCAATTGTTTGCTTTCCTGCTGGAGATTTGGAGAGACTTTTTTAAAAATACGCCCCAAGAAGGAAGGAACAGACAGGATTTCAGACTCCCGGCGATCATGCCTATTGTTGTTTACAACGGACCCTCTTCCTGGCCGGTCCCCATCAACTTTAAAGAAATCATTAACCTGTATCAACATTTTGGGGAATATCTTGTTGATTTCAAGTATGCCCTGATAGACATCCACCGCTACACAGAAGAGGACCTGAAAAAGTTTTCCAGGTTAATCGCTGTCGTATTTCACTTGGATCAGGCGAAAGACGAGGAAGACCTGATCGACCGGCTTAAACAATGGATCGGCGTTGTTAAGTCGTTGGGAAGGGATGAATACAGGCAATTGGTTCCTTGGCTGCGCATCATAGCTTATGGAATGGAAGAAAATCGTGAGAAACTGGAACAATATTTGACGAATCCGGAGGAGGTGGAAAGCATGATCAGCTTTACTGAAGAGGAAATCAAAAAAAAGCATCAACGGTTAAAGCTGGAAGCAAAACTGGAAGTCGCACAAGCGCTGCTTAGCGACGGCATGGATTATGAGAAGGTTAAAAAACTGACGGGTTTAACTGATGAGGAGCTTAAAGCGATTAAACATTAACGATAAATGGCCTCTATGGGATCCAGCCGGGATGCCCGGCGAGCGGGGATGATGCCGAAGATGATGCCCACGGCGATGCAGATGATTGACGACTGCAGCATGATACCGGCTGTCATCACAGGCTTCAGCTCAATGAATATTCCGATCAGTTTGGAGATGCCGAACACCACTCCGATCCCAATCCGCACGCCAAAAGGTAATTAAGACGGCTTCCACTAAAAAACTGCAGCAGGATGGTTGACGGCTTGGCGCCTAGAGCCCTGCGGATTCCTATTTCCCGGCGGCGCTCTGTTACGGAGAC
>NZ_CDRZ01000044.1 GCF_000946815.1 Syntrophaceticus schinkii
CTGCCGCAGGGAAATACCCGAACCACATTACCCCAGTTGAGTGCTGGTGGTGTGGAGAAGTCTTCAAAGCCTGTGCTGGAATGACAAGAAAGAAAGCAAACGAGATTGCCAATGTGTTAATTCCCAAGTATGAAGACAGGCTTTACGATCCACCTAAAGGCAAATCCAACAGAGAATGCTTTGACTTTTCAACATTTACTCCTACGAAAGAGTATCAGGATATCTACAACAAAGTCAAGCAGGAGTGCATAGATTTAGGTATTCCTTTGAATCCTGCTAGCTCCTGGTAAATTAACTAATTACATGTTGCCGGTCTCTGGGGGCGGTTTTCCCTGGAGACCCGGCAAACTTGTTTTTTGCTTTAGCCCATACTAGTTGGTAAGGAGAGTGTATAACGTATGTTAATAGTAGGTGAGCTGATTAATTCGAGTCGTAAAGAAGTAGGTGCAGAAATAAAGAATAAGAATGTTAAAGTTATTCAAGGTCTTGCACAAAGCCAAATAGAAGCCGGAGCGACCTATTTAGATGTTAATTGTGGGACTCAAGTTTATGACGAGGGGGAGACCATGGAATGGCTGGTTAAAAGCATCCTGGAAGTAAGTGATGCTCCTTTGTGTATTGACAGCCCCTCACATGAGACGTTAGCGGTTGGATTGGAAGCAGCGAAAGCAAACGGACAACAGCAGATGATCAATTCAATTACTGCTGAGGTCGATAGGTATAATGCAGTTTTACCATTAATAAAGAAGTATAATACCAAAATTGTGGCACTTTGTATGGACGATAGGGGTATGCCTTCCACTGCCGAAGATAGAATCGAAATTGCAGATAAATTGGTAAATGGTCTTGTTAAAGATGGAGTGCCGATGGATGCAATTTTTTTAGATCCCCTCGTAAAACCTGTAAGTGTTAATGATAAGTACGGATTGGAGGTTTTACAAGCCATAAAATATATTCGGGATAAATACCCTGAAGTGCATATTACCTGTGGTGTAAGTAATATTTCATTTGGTCTACCAAAGCGTAAAGTAATAAACGGCGCTTTTATTACATTATGTGTGAGTAATGGAATGGATGCATGTATCATCGATCCGTTGGATAAAGAAATGATGGGATTGATATACTCATCCCAGATGTTATTGGGAAAAGATAATAATTGCAGACAATATCTTACTGCTTTTAAAAAAAGACAGTTAATAACTAACTAGTCACCCTTGAAGCACTCCAAGCAAAAGAGCGCTACCTTAAAAGGAGCACATGCAGTTGGAAAAAGGCAACAAAAAAATCTTGGCAATGCTTGGAATAGGGCACGTGGTAACTGATGCCTATCAGGGGGCATTATCTTTGATCCTGGCATTTTTACAGCCTGTATTTGCCTTAACTCAAATCCAGGTTGGCTTTGTGATGCTGGCGTTTAATTTGAGTTCCTCGATCATACAGCCGTTGTTTGGCATTTTCAGCGACCGCTTTCGAGCGGTTTGGCTGATCCCTTTGGGCTGTTTGCTGGGTGGGCTCGGTATGGGGTTGACTGGATTTTCAAACAGTTATAAAGTAGTGCTGTTTCTCGTTCTGATCAGTGGCCTAGGGGTTGCCTCTTATCACCCTGAGGGCTCTAAGTACGCCCGCTTTGCAAGTGGAAAGCGTAAAGCGACTGGCATGTCTATATTCTCAGTCGGGGGGAATCTCGGATTCGGGCTGGGTCCCATTTTAGCTACGTTTTTGTACGGTTTAGCAGGGCTTAAAGGAACCGCAGGTTTAATCATTCTTGGCGCTCTGATGGCCTTGATCCTTGTGGTCAACTTGAAAAATATCACCAACACCCAAACTGCTATAGGGAAGGATGAACAAGCCGAGGCTGAACACCCTAAAGAGCCTACTAAACAGTTGAACAAAGGGGTTATCTTCTCAGTTATCGTACTGATAATGATCGTGATCATGCGCTCCTGGACACATCTGGGCATTGTTACCTTCATCCCCCAGTATTACATGCACTATTTGCATTGTGACCAGGTTCATGCGGCTTCTCTTACATCCATCTTTCTTTTAGCAGGAGCGCTGGGAACCCTGTTCGGGGGGCCGGCCGCAGATCATTGGGGATTGAAAACAATAATCACCTGTTCTTTTGCTTTACAAGTGCCTTTGCTATTCCTGTTTGCGAATGTTCAAGGAATCTGGGCCACAGTGGTGTTGGCTGCAACCGGATTTGTCATCATATCGACCTTTGCTGTTACTGTGGTGATGTGCCAGGAACTGCTGCCAGGTAATGTTGGTTTGGCCTCGGGGTTGATGCTGGGTTTCGCTATTGGAATGGGCGGAGTAGGCACAACCCTGTTGGGCTGGGTAGCTGACAACTGGGGTCTCTTCATGGTGTTCAAGATAATTATTCTATTTCCAGCGGTAGGCTTTATTCTTTCATTATTCTTGCCCGGTAGAAAATCTCTTTCCATGGGAAAGGTATTACAAAACGGGCATGGGGCTGTTTCGTCCTAGCGCCAAGCCTAAAAACGCCTTAAAGTGTTTTGTAAATACGTTATTCTAATGGCTTTCATCAAAGACATCAATCGTTTGACTTGCTAGCTCATGACATATCTTCCGCACCCTTCATTTAATATTATCAAAACAAAGTCTTTTCGGTAATATGTCAAAATATAAGTGCTACTGATAATTTCCGCAAACAGAATGTGGTGGCAAAACGCGCACTTTTTAAAAAACTTTTCAGGTTACATGATGCAGGTTTGAGTAAGGTCATCTGATAACTCAGGTTAAAATAGGCAGCAAACCTGCTCTATGCGGAATCATTACAGTATGACATCAAAGCATAGGCTAAGGAATTCTATGATGAATTCTACCATTATAAGCTGACAGATCAAGAAGCGGAGAAACTACTGAAAGGTATTGTACCGGAGAATTAAATAAAGAAAAGCCGTTGGCGGTGAATAACAGCGATTAAGCCCATCCGTGGATCGGGATGGGCTTAGCTTAAAACGAAAACTAGTTGAGGTGATTACTGATTTATCCTTGACCTGAAACTCCGTGCCACAGCAGCAGCAACTGCAATCTTCACCAGGTCACCAGAGATAAAGGGGAGTGTCCCCAGTGCCAACAGTTTAGCAATGTCATGGATGCCTGTAATGCATCCCAGCCAGATCATCCCTGTTCCGTGGATGAAGATAAAGTTGGCGCAGGTCATGACCAGGACTAGCCCTGGCAGCTGTCTCGCCCAGGCAAAGCGATTGTAAAGTAATCCTGTGCAGTAAGCGGCAGGGATAAACCCAATCAGGTAACCCGCTGTTGGGCCTGCGAAATATGCTGCTCCTCCTGCTGCTCCGGCAAACCATGGGATTCCTATTCCTCCCAGCAGGAGGTAGACTGTGGTGGTCAATGCCCCACCCTGTGCTCCCCACAGGACACCTGCAAGAAGGACGGCGAAGGTCTGGCCGGTAATTGGTACCGGTGTCCAGGGCAGGGGGATTTTTATCTGGGCCGCCAGTCCGATAAAGGCAGCGCCTACCAGTGCCATGACTAACTTCATCAAGATGCTGTCATCATCACGCCAGGCAAGTTGAATTTTTCTGCAGTTTAGGTGTATTCATGGGTAACCCCTCCTTTGGCGAGAATTATGATTTAGAATTTTAATTTGAATTATATTGCTGTAATGAATGGATTGTCAACAGCTGACTGTAAAGAATACATTATACATGTTAACATCCATTGCAGCGCTGCCGCTAGTGGCACAATATTGTAATGAAAAATACTGGGTTCGCGTTAAATACATCAATAACATCATGCGGACGGTGACATGGATCATAGGGAAAGTAGACTGTGTGAAAAGGACTGTCTTAGATCTAAACGCCACTTCAGGTGTATTTATATTATGGCGTTCGTTGTAAAGAACGATTATTATCACAGTATGACGGTCTCGTGAGCGGTGTCAGAGACCATTACTAACTATCCGAGGAATGCATTGGGGACAGTTTCCAAGGATGCATTGGGGACTGTCCCCAATGCACGCGTCCAGGTAGGGGGTACATAGCCACCTATTTTTAGCGCGGGTAGCGGATGCAACTGTATCTGTGTCACTTCATCAGTTGATTGCCAGGCATCTTCTGCAGAGGTTATAATTGATGTAGATGTACGTAAACCTTGAGGTACAATTTGAGACGGCCCGTGTAACTTATTGCAGAGAAATTTCCTTGGTAAGGAAGAGTGAAAAGTTGTGAAACTATATGATGCTTTAGAACTAGAGAAAAACGAACTGGTATGTTTTGTGGGTGCAGGTGGGAAAACGGGACTGATGCATCAGCTGCTTGCTGAATGCGCGCAGCAGGGGGCAAGGGTATTGGTCACCACCAGTACAAAAATGTTTAAATCGCAGTTAACAGACTGTTGCCGTCTTTATCTGGAACAGGATGAAGATAAACTGCGGAGAAAGTTGATAGATGCCTCTGCCAGTGAAAGGGTTTTGGCTGCCGCGGAGGGGCTGATTGCAAATAAAGTGATAGGTTTGAGCAGGGAGGCTATAGACAGGTTATATATTTCCGGAGTGTTTGATTTTATATTAGTTGAAGCTGATGGGGCCAGGGGCAGGGCTCTAAAGGCTCCCGCATCCTTTGAGCCGCAGGTGCCAGAGCGGACAACCTGTGTGGCTGTTATTGCGGGGGTTGATGTGCTGGGCAGGCCGCTGACAGAGGAATATGTACACCGCCACCATATAGTTGCAGAACTAGCAAAACAAAGGGTTGGAACTCCGGTTACTGCTGAAACTATTTTAAGTGTTTTTAAATACTACCTGTTATTGCTCAACAGATTATCTTCAGGGCTGAGGGTGATACCTGTGCTCAATAAAGCTGATGATCAGTATGCACAGCATAAGGCTAAAAATATTGCAAGAGTTCTGCTTCCGGAGATGGGGAGGGTTTTAATTGCCTCTACATTATCACAGGAGCCAGTACAGGAGGTGGTGTTATGATCCGGCGCTGGAACCTGGTAGAAGTGACCAGCGACGGAAACCTGTACAGGAGGTGGTGTTGTGATTGCTGCGGTGATTCTGGCAGCCGGCCTTTCTCGCAGGCTGGGAAGGCCGAAACAGCTGCTGAAGCTTGGCAGCAAAACCATTATCGAACATGTCGTAGAAAACGTCCTTCAGACAGAGGTTTGCGAAGTCATTGTTGTGCTGGGGGCTCACTGCCAGGAAATCCGGCAGATTCTAAATTCCTATCCTGTAAAGTGTATTTATAATCCGTCTTATCAGGATGGAATCGGCACCTCTGTAGCTGTAGGTGCAGGAGCGGTAGCTCCTGATGTAAAAGGAATCATGTTTGTGGTTGGGGATCAGCCACTCTTGTCACCGGATTATATGAACCAGCTGTTGAAGGTTTTCCTTGAAAAAAACCCGCTGATTTTGAAGCCTGAAAACAGTATGCCGGCAATATTCTCCAGTAATTTAAAACAGGAATTAATGTGTCTGAAAGGGGATACCGGCGGAAGGCAGTTGATAAAAAAATACCGGGAGAAAGTTGTAACAGTTCCCGGCATACCTGCACACCAGTCCTTGGATGTTGATACAGAAAAAGATTATAAAAAGATTTTAGAAACCTGGCGATCAATGCACACATGATACTACCAACCACTAACGACCAATTAGGGAGGCTATCTATGATCAGAAATCTTTTTTTAACCGGAAGAATAAAGTGCGGGAAATCTACTCTGATCAAACAGGAAATCACACCTTTCCTGGATGATATTGGGGGATATTATGTACAGCGCGTTTTTTGTTCAGGTAAGCACTGTGGTTTCAAGATGGTGGAGCTTCTTGATCAAGAGATCTACAGTTTGGAAAAGGAAACTGATTCGATCTATGAAGAAAAAGATATAGTTGTCTATCTCGGTGATCAAGGCCACCGGGAGGCTTGTATTAAGACATTTGAAGAGAAGGGAGCAGAGATCCTGGAGCGGGCTTATACAGGTGGCAAGAAAGTGATTTTGATGGACGAACTGGGCAGAGTGGAGCAATTTGCGCCGCGTTTTAGAAGCATGGTTAATATGCTGCTTGATGCCCCTGTATATGTCCTGGGGGTACTGAAAAAAGAAGAAAACCCGTTTTTGGATGGAATCCGAAAAAGAGATGATATATTTGTCATTGATCTTGATACATGGGATTACCAGAAAGCAGTAAAAGAATTGCGCAGTTTCTTAGCAGGTGTCCAAGCTTCTAAGACACACACTATCAGATAGTAAAAACAGAGATCGTAGTCGAAATGTTTCGGAACAAACGCGGGCTTCTATCTTTCGGTCTCCTGCTTCTGTTTTTCAAATAGACCTAAAAGATATAAAAAAACCCCTGAAATGATTCCCAGGGGTTTTTTCGTGTTCGCTTAGATTCTGGGGGTTATGTTTAATAACCCATTCCGCCCATGCCGCCCATGCCGCCCATATCACCCATGCCTGGTGGCATCTGTGGCATAGCATCCTTTTTCTCCGGAATTTCAGAGATTAAGGCCTCTGTGGTGAGGAGCATGGAGGCGATGCTGGCCGCATTTTGCAGGGCACTCCTGGTCACTTTCAGCGGATCAACAATGCCTTCCTTCACCATTTCCGCATACTGCTCGGTGAGGGCGTCAAAGCCTATACCAGGCTCTGAATTCTTGACATGTTCAATAACCACTGATCCTTCGAGTCCTGCGTTTTCGGCGATCTGCCGCAGCGGCTCTTCCAGGGCACGCCGTACAATCTTAACGCCGACTGCCATGTCTCCTGCTGCCTCTACTTCATCAAGGGAGGGGATGATGTCTACAAGACTTGCTCCACCGCCGGGGATGATTCCCTCTTCAACAGCTGCACGTGTAGCAGAAAGGGCGTCTTCGATGCGGTGTTTCTTTTCTTTCAGCTCAGTTTCTGTTGCTGCACCTACTTTAATGACTGCTACGCCGCCAGCCAATTTGGCCAGGCGCTCCTGAAGTTTTTCTGTGTCATATTCAGAGGTGCTGTCTTCAATCTGTCTTTTGATCTGATTGACACGCTTCTGAATGTTTTCACCACTGCCTTCGCCTTCTACGATGGTGGTGTTCTCCTTATCGATCTTTACCTTTTTGGCGCGGCCGAGGTTGTCGAGGTCTACATGCTCCAGTTTATAGCCCATATCCTCGGTGATAAAGGTACCATTGGTGAGGATAGCGATATCTTCCAGCATTGCCTTGCGGCGGTCGCCGAAGGCCGGAGCCTTGACTGCTGCACACTGCAAAACTCCCCGCAGTTTGTTGACTACCAGGTTGCCAGGGCTTCTCCTTCGAGATCCTCAGCGATAATCAGGAAGGGCTTGCCTGTGCGGACAACCTTTTCCAGCAAGGGAAGCATGTCGCCGACAGCGGAGATCTTCTTCTCATAGATGAGAATGTACGGATCTTCAAGCTCTACCTCCATGGTTTCAGAGTTAGTGATGAAGTACGGAGAGATATAGCCGCGGTCGAATTCCATACCTTCCACGACTTCTACTAAAGTATCGATCCCTTTGGATTCCTCAACTGTAATAACCCCGTCCTTGCCGACTTTCTCCATAGCGTCAGCCACAAGTTCGCCGATTTGCTTATCATTGCCGGCGATTGCTGCAACATGTGCAATGGATTCCTTGGTTTCCACCGGGGTGCTGATCTTTTTCATTTCTTCAACAGCTTTTTCCACTGCCATATCAATGCCGCGCTTCAAAAAGATAGGGTTTGCACCGGCTGTGACGTTTTTCAGGCCTTCACTGACAATAGCTTGGGCAAGTACTGTAGCGGTTGTGGTACCATCACCGGCAATTTCGTTGGTTTTGGATGCCACTTCTTTGCAGAGCTGTGCTCCCATATTTTCAAAGGCGTCTTCCAGCTCAATTTCCTTGGCAACAGTGACTCCGTCTTTGGTAATGGTGGGGGAGCCAAATTTCTTATCAAGAACCACATTACGACCCTTAGGTCCAAGGGTGGTTTTGACGGCTTCAGCCACGATATTTACGCCGTTTTCCAGTTTCTTGCGGGCGTCCATATCAAATAAAATCTGTTTTGCAGGCATTTTTCAACCTCCTAAATAATAATTGTTCTGCTGGCACTATTCCTTAACAGCCAGAATATCACTTTCGCGCATGATCAGGTATTCCTCATCCCCGACCTTGAATTCGGTACCACCATACTTGGCATAAATAACCTTGTCACCCACTTTTACTTCCGGGGCAACACGGGTACCGTTCTCCAGCATCCGGCCAGGCCCTACTGCGATGATTTCTCCTTCCTGGGATTTTTCCTTCGCAGTGTCCGGCAGGTAGATGCCTCCTTCTGTCTTCTCTTCTTTCGAGAGAGGTTTTACCAAAACATGGTCACCAAGTGGCTTGAGCATTAAACAACCCTCCTCAAGTAGTGTGAATATTATGGTTTTTATTTTGTATTAGCACTCAATTTGAAAGAGTGCTAATAAAATCTATGATAAATAATACAAATGAAGGGGCCACTTGTCAATTACTTTTTTTACTACATTATAATTACCCAAAATTTTTTGAAAACACTGCAATTTTTTTTAGTGGGTAAAATCGGGGTGGATTTACATAAAGTGGATCAATGGAGGTGAGCAATGATCGGATTGGTTTTCGGTTTTTCCTTTTTCTC
>NZ_CDRZ01000045.1 GCF_000946815.1 Syntrophaceticus schinkii
CAGGAGAAGCGTAAAATTTTAAAGAATCATATGGTGATATGTAAGGAAAGCTGGGAAGAGATCGAACTTGTAACATGTCGCGGGGTAACGAAAACTACCCGTTACGCTTGGATTTCCAGTGACCCAATCAAAAAGACGAATATCCACGCGCGTTCCAATTTGATAGCCCGAAAGCGTTGGCTTCAGGAGAACACCATTCTCAAAGAAAAAGACCAAGGATACCATTACGAACATATCTTTTCTCATAACTGGAATGCAATGAAGGGATATCACTACTTGATGCATATTGGCCGGATGCTCAATGAAATGGTGCTTCATTCGGTTTGCCTAACCGAACATGCTAAAAAAGTTGGGTTTCGGAGACTCATTGAAAAGTTTCGTAAAAACATGATTTACAATTCCTTAGATACAAAGCGAATTCGCAAGTTAATGAAATCCCCAGGCCAACTGCGATTGGTTCAGGAGGATGATTGGAAAATAAGGCCAACGGCAGCTTAGCAATTCTATTCAACATAGCGGTTTCAATACGGTGTACACTACCCGTATGCCCATTTGAAGGTGCTATAGTAGGTTAAAAGGAGCAAAATAGCTTGAAAAGGATGTGCCACCACATGTAGAACGGATATTTTTCAAAAAAACTTCGGAATCGGTGATAAAAACGCCAGTTTTTGTACTCGCAAGATTTTTAAACATTTTGATGCGTCAGTACTGGGAGAGCATATAAATCCTTGCGCAAAGTTCTTTTATGGTTTAAGATAGAGTGAGAAGAAACTATCGATAAAATGATAACAGGTGCCCATAAGGGAGAATAGGGAATCAGGTGTAAATCATTGAGCGGTCCCGCCACTGTAACCAGGGATAAACCTGCAGGATACCACCAGACCGGCTTAACCGGCCTGGGAAGGTGCAGGGGAGGATGAACTGGAAGCCAGGAGACCTGCCTGTTGTCACGAGCTAAAGGGATGATGGAAAAGTCCCCAGCCCATAATAAGGGTTGGGGACTTCTTTATTTAAAAATAAGATGAGGAGGGTTTATGATGCTGCTGGAAAAAACCATTGAGAGTATCAGGGAACTGGATGCAGAGGCCATGGAAAAAGCCCGCAGCCACCAGAAAAACCTGATCAAGCCTTATGGAAGTTTGGGTATGCTGGAGGATGTAGCTGTCAAAATTGCGGGGATTACCGGGGAGGTAATGCCGCAGTTAGAAAACAAAGCTGTAATCACCTGTGCGGGGGATCATGGGGTAGCTGCCCAAAGGGTCAGTGTTGCTGACCAGGAAGTGACACAGCAGATGGTGAAGGGTTTTCTCAATGGAGGGGCTGCGATCAATGTGATCACCAGGCATACAGGTGCAAAGGTTATCTGTGTGGATATGGGGATGATTAAACCTGTAGATGATCCCCGTCTGGTGGTACGCAGAGTCGGCTCTGGCACCAATAATATCGCTGAGGGTCCTGCCATGACCAGGGAGCAGGCCCGGGCAGCAGTGGAAGGTGGGATCGAGGTAGCAACTGAGCAGATCAAAAAGGGGACACAGCTGCTGGCCACCGGGGATATGGGGATCGGCAACACCACTCCCAGCACCGCTGTTCTCGCCGCTTTCACCGGTTTTCCCGTTGATCTAATCACAGGAAAGGGAACAGGTATTGATTGTGATGCGATGCGTCGCAAGGCACGGATCGTTCAACAGGCTCTGGATGTCAATAAACCTGACGCCAGAGACGGCCTTGATGTTCTGGCTAAAGTAGGGGGATTTGAGATCGGGGGTATCGGCAGGAGTGATCCTGGGTGCTGCCGCATACCGTGTTCCCGTGGTTATCGACGGCTTTATCTCCGGGGCAGGAGCGATGATCGCTCGTGCACTGGCCCCACGCTCTGTGGATTTTGTGATCGCCTCACACCTCTCAGAGGAACCGGGTCATAAGACCATGGTAACCTGGCTCGGGGTTAGCCCTATGCTGAACATGAACATGCGTTTAGGAGAGGGAACCGGTGCGGCACTCTCCTTTACTATCATCGATGCCTCTCTGAAGATCGTCAGAGAAATGGCCACCTATGATGAGGCAGGTGTCTCCGATACCGGCCTCCGCTAAACCGGGGCCAGGCTTGCTTTATTGTCTTATTGATAAAGAGATCACGAGAACACTTCTCATGATCTCTTTTTAGTTTCGCCACCTGTATATACAGATTTAGCTAATTGGTGCCTGTCACCGGAAGCTGTCGAAGATGGTGACTGTCACCAAAAGGGCATACTTGTCTAGACATATTGGCCAAAAAGGTGCCTGTCACCAAAAGGGCCTATTTGTCTAGACATGTTGGTCTAAAGGGTGACTGTCACCGAATAAGGTCACTGAATAAGGCACCTGAGAATAAGATTCGTTTTCAATTAATTGCCTCCTGGTTTGGGCTGTGTTAATATTTTGTTGACAAAGTCAGGCTGAAAATTTTAAGCTGGGTCTTTTAGACAGCGGGTTTCTAGCGATCTCGTGGGACTTCATCAAGCTTTTACATGACCTTGGTGGAGTTCTTTTTATATAATTTATCAAAATATATCAGAATATAAGGAGGAGGTATCAGATTTTGAACAAGGTCGGGGTAGCGAGGCTGTCCGTTCTTTCCAATACTGTACTAGTAATTTTTAAGTTAGTAGTGGGGCTCTATATTAATTCTGTCAGTGTCCTTTCCGAGGCTATCCACTCCGGACTTGACCTGGTAGCAGCGATGATTGCTCTATTTGCAGTGAGCAGGAGCGGCAAACCCCCGGATGCAGAACATCAATATGGGCATGGGAAGATCGAAAATGTATCAGGGGTGATTGAGGCCATCCTTATATTCGTGGCTTCCATCTGGATCATCAGAGAAGCAGTGATTAAACTGATCACCGGGGCACAGGTGGAGGCGCCTATGTGGGGGCTTATTGTTATGGGTTTCTCCGCTGTTGCTAACTGGGTTGTTTCCTCTCTGTTGATGAAAACCGCCAGGGAGACAGATTCGGTGGCCTTAGAGGCTGATGCCCTGCACTTGAGAACTGATGTTTATACATCCCTGGGTGTGGCAGGGGGACTGCTGCTGCTCTGGGTTACAGGAATACACCTGTTCGACCCCTTGATCGCTATCGGTGTTGCCTTACTGATTATCAAGGCCGCCTATGATTTAACGGCTAAAGCCTTTTTCCCGCTGCTGGATGCCAGTCTGCCAGTGGAAGAAGAGGAGCATATCAAGGAGATTATTCTGGCCTTTGGTTCTCATTTCGTTAGTTTTCACAAGATGAGAACCCGAAAAGCTGGGCCGCAGCGGTTTATTGACCTGCACCTGGTGGTGCCACAGTATCAAAATATTTCTGCCTCTCATGATGTCTGTGATGCTATTGAACGAGAGATAAAGGAGCAATACCCAGGAGCTCAGGTTCTCATCCATGTAGAACCCTGCCGAATAGGGGATGACTGCTTACAGTGTAGAGAGCGCGACCACTGTGAAATTTCCGAGAAAAACGCAAAGGAGAAGGGAATTCACACCTCTTGAGCGAATAAACTGGGATAAATATGTGACATTGATGTGGGAGGTGTTGGGATGCCGCTGCTCTATATCATGGGAATATTAATTTTTGCCATTTTGATTGCAATTTTTGCGGTGCAGAATGCGGGACCGGTAGCTATTAAGTTTTTCTTTTGGGCTGTGCCTGAGATACCGTTGGTGCTGGTGATCTTCGGCACAGTTCTTTGTGGTATTGTCATCGGTTTCTTATTAGGGCTCTATTCGTCAAGAAAAAAAAAGTTCAGGGACATTGCGCCTTCCTAAATCTAAGAACATTGAGAAGCCGTCCACTTGACAGTAATAGCACCTTGACCGTACGATATCTGTAGAGGGGAGGAAAAAGATGAGCCTTGCGCGGCTTCTGAAAAAAATTGAAAGCTACTACCCGAACTATGACAGGGAGCTGGTTGAGCGCGCCTATTTTTATGCAGAAAAGGCACATGCCGGCCAGTTTCGCAATTCCGGCGAGGCTTTTATCCAACACCCTCTGGAAGTGGCCTGTATTTTAGCCGATCTTCAGTTGGATATCCTCTCTATTGCTGCCGGATTGCTCCACGATGTGGTGGAGGATACAGATGTTACATTTGATCAGATAGAGGAAGAATTCGGTTCCAGGGTGCGTTTCCTGGTAGCCGGGGTGACGAAATTGGGCAAAATAGAATATAAGTCCAAGGAGGACCGCCATGCCGAGAACCTGCGCCGCATGTTCCTGGCCATGGCCCAGGATATACGTGTAATATTAATTAAGCTGGCGGACCGGCTGCACAATATGCGCACACTTGGCCACCACCCCCTGGATAAACAGCGGGAGATAGCACAGGAGACCCTGGAGATCTTTGCTCCTGTGGCACATCGCCTGGGTATCTATAGGATCAAATGGGAGCTTGAAGACCTGTCATTTCGCTATTTGGAACCTGAAAAATATTATGAGATGGTGGAGAGAATCGCCAAAAAAACGCCGTGAGCGGGAGGACTATATCAATCTTGTGGTCGCTAAGCTCAGGGAGAAGCTTGATCAAGCGGGAATACCGGCGGAGATTTCGGGCAGGCCAAAGAATTTCTACAGCATTTACCGTAAAACCATAGAACAGGAGAAGGATCTCTCGGAGATCTATGATCTGATTGCAGTAAGAGTAATTGTCAATACAGTCAAGGAGTGTTATGCCACCCTGGGGATAGTTCATACCATGTGGAAACCCATTCCAGGGCGTTTTAAAGATTATATTGCCATGCCTAAACAGAACATGTATCAGTCACTGCATACCACCCTGATTGGGCCGCTGGGAGAGCCTTTTGAGCTGCAGATCCGCACCTTTGAGATGCACAGGACCGCTGAATATGGAATTGCCGCCCACTGGAGGTACAAAGAAGGGGGGCGCCCCACTGATGAAGAGTTCGAGAAGAAGCTTTCCTGGCTGCGCCAGATCCTAGACTGGAATCACGAGTTGAGGGATGCCAGGGAGTTTATGGAGTCCCTCAAGATAGATCTTTTTTCAGATGTTGTTTTTGTCTTCACCCCAGGGGTGATGTCCTGGAATTGCCCTTCGGTTCAATACCCGTTGATTTCGCTTACCGCATTCACACGGAAGTGGGTAACCGCTGTATTGGGGCGAAGGTCAACGGCAGAATCGTGCCTTTAGACTACCGGCTGAAAAACGGGGATATCGTGGAAGTCCTAACCTCCAAACAGAGCGGTGGGCCCAGCCGCGATTGGCTTTCTATTGTTAAGACCTCTCAAGCGAAAAACCGGATCAGGCAGTGGTTTAAGAAGGAACAAAAGGTGGATAATATTCTGCGGGGCAGAGACCTGCTGGAAAAAGAGCTGCGCAGGCAGGGATATGAGCCTGCCGCCTTTTTTAAGATTGAAGGAAAAGAGGAACTCTGCCAGCGACTTGGCTTTCATAAAGAGGATGATATGTATGCCGGTATCGGCAGCGGCAATCTTTCTACCCTATCTGTGATCAGTAAGGTGCGCAGTGAGCTGGAAAAACAGGAGGAACCGGAACCTCTCAGCTTGGACGGGGAGGGCCAGCTGCTGTTAAAGATTCCTGAAAAGAAGGAACCTGTTACTGCCGGGGTTTGTGTCAAAGGTGTAAGGGATCTGGCTGTTCACCTCTCTCACTGCTGTAACCCCTTGCCTGGGGACCAGATTATCGGTTATATTACACGGGGAAAAGGGGTTTCCGTCCACAGGGCTGACTGCCCCAATATCGCTCATCATGTGCAGGGGGAAACAGAGCGCATTATTGAGGTGAGCTGGGATGAAGAGACCCCGGCAACCTATCAGGTGGAAATCGAAGTTAAGGCTTTTGATCGCCCACACCTGACAACAGATATTATGATGACAATTACAGATACTAAAACGATTATCAATGCTGTCAATGCCAGAGCAATGAAGAATAGGATGGCCAGGGTTAATCTGAAACTGGAGATCAGGGATATTGAGCACCTGTATAATGTAATGCAGAAGGTCAATCATGTCAGTGATGTATTGGAAGTGCATAGAGTGGTGCCCAACTAAGTGGTTTAAGTGGTGATAGATGCACGGGATTTTAAGTCCCGTGAGAGTATTTCGCCAGAGGTGCCCAACTAAGAGGTGATCAATGTGCGGGCTGTGGTCCAGAGAGTGAGCCGCGGCTGGGTGCGGGTGGAGGATCAGGAGATGCGCCCCATCAGTGCCGGGCTTGTTGTTTTGATCGGGGTAGGAAAAGGTGATGATGAAAGTGACGCGCATTATATCTCAGACAAGATCTTGAATTTAAGGATCTTTCCTGATCAAGAGGGGAAGTTTAATTATTCTGTCACTGATATGGCAGGGGAGCTGCTGGTGGTTTCCCAGTTTACCCTTTATGGTGACTGCCGGAAAGGTAGGCGCCCCAGTTTTTCCGATGCGGCGGCACCTGATGATGCACTTTCTTTATTTGAGAAACTGCTGGATTTTTTAGGGGAGAGTGGTCTCCGGGTGGTAACCGGCGAATTCCAGACGATGATGGAGGTCGGGATTGTCAATGAGGGGCCGGTTACGATTTTGTTGGACAGCAAAAAAACACTGTGAGAAAACCATCCTTCACGGGAAGGTCTTTTGGGTTGCCGGCGCGTATGGCTGGCGGGGTTTCCCTGCGGGATGTTGAGGAGGCTGATTATAAATGAAGGTCAAATGCCTGACAGTGGGGGTTATCGCCTCCAACTGCTACCTGGTTTGGTGTGAGGAGACAAAAGAGGCAATGGTGATCGACCGGGGGGGAGAAGGGAAGCGGATCTTAAACGAAGTGGCTAAAGAAGGCCTGCTGGTAAAATATATTGTTAATACCCACGGGCACATGGATCACATCGCTGCTAATGCTGTTGTCAAGGAAGGGACTGATGCAAAACTGGTGATCCATGTTGAGGATGAGCCCCTGCTGTCGGACCCAGAAAAGAACCTTTCTCTTTATATGGGGCGAAAGTACTGCAGTCCGCCGGCGGATCTGATCATTCGTGAAGGAGACGAGCTTACAGTGGGCAAACAGGTCTTCTCTGTTCTGCATACACCGGGGCATACCAAAGGAAGCATTTCCTTAAAGGGAGGTGGTGTGATTTTTTCGGGGGATACACTGTTTGCGGATTCGGTAGGGAGAACAGATTTTCCGGGAGGGTCATACCAGGAACTGGTGGATTCTATAAAAAACAAGATCCTTCCCTGTGGGGATGATGTTATTGTTTATCCAGGACACGGCCCTGCCACCAATGTCGGCCATGAGCGTGTTCACAATCCTTTTTTCTAGAGAAGATCCTATTGGTGGTTAGTCGTTAGTGGTTGGTCGTTAGTTTCTAGTTGTTAGTTATTGTATAAAGAATTATCCTGTTTCTTGTGAGTAGACATGCAGCTGTTCTTTTTACTGGACATGAGTAAAGCAAGTCCGGCTAGTTGGTAGTTAGTGGTTGGCGTATTAGTGGTTTGTCGTTGGTGGTTGAAAAAGGGTGTTCAGGCGAGAGTCGACAAGCTCCAACATCAGGAATCAAATATTTATTACAAAAAAGTGTGACAAGGTGACCACCCTGCTATCATGAAGGACACTCTACTGTCACACCTCTGTCACGCAAAGGAGTTGGTATCGGTGATTAAGGCTCCCCGGGGAACGAGGGATCTACTGCCAGGGGAAATTGAAAAGTGGCATTATGTGGAGAAGGTTGCCAGACAGGTCAGCGAAATTTATGGATATCAGGAGATCAGAACGCCGATTTTTGAGCATACAGAGCTATTCCAGCGGGGGATCGGTGATACCACTGATGTTGTGCAAAAGGAGATGTATACTTTTGAGGATCGCGGGGAGAGAAGCATCACTCTGCGTCCGGAGGGGACTGCAGGGGTTGTCAGAGCCTATCTGGAAAACCACCTGAACAACCAGCCCCAACCGGTGAAGGTGTATTATATGGGTCCCATGTTCCGTTATGACCGCCCTCAGGCGGGGCGTATGCGCCAGTTCCACCAGTTAGGAATTGAGGCGTTTGGGACGAGTGACCCCGCACTGGACACTGAGGTGATCTCTTATACTTATGATTTCTTTGAGAGGCTTGGCTTGATGGATTTGCGTGTTCTTGTCAACAGTGTGGGGTGCCCGGAGTGCAGGGCGCTTTACAGTCAAGCATTGAAAGGTTTTATGATGATGCGCCAGGATGCGCTCTGTGAGAACTGCCGCGACAGATTAAATCGCAATCCCCTGCGTGTCCTGGACTGCAAAGAGCGGAACTGCCAGGAACTGCTGGATGGCGCACCCGGCATTCATGAGTACCTGTGTAAGGGGTGTTATGAACATTTTCAGCAGGTACAGGACTATCTGCAATTAACAGGTATTGCCTATGAGGTCAGTGAACAGCTTGTGCGTGGTCTTGATTACTATACACAGACGGTTTTTGAAATACTGCCTTCAGGGGATGGCCAGGGTTCTCTTGCGGGAGGCGGCCGTTACAGCAACCTGGTGGAGATCTGTGGGGGGCCGGGCTGTGCCCGGAATTGGAGTAGCGATAGGGTTAGAGCGTGTGCTTCTTGCATTGGAGGACCAGGGTGTACAACTTCCCTTAAAGAAAAGAGAAAGCATCTTTATAGCTACCGCCGGGGATGATGTTGCAGGGGATCTGAACCGTGAGGCGGTGCGACTGCTTTTGGAGCTGAGAAGAAGTGATTACCCTGCAGAAAAAGATCTGTTGGGACGGAGCTTGAAGTCTCAAATGAAGCAGGCGGGCAGGATAGGTGCCAGTTATGTTATTATACTTGGTACAAATGAACTGCAAAGGGGAACAGTATTGCTGAGGGATATGAAGAAAGGGGAGCAGTTGGAAATATCCAGAGAGAGGCTTTTTGAATACCTTAAAGCTATTGTGTAAACCAGGGAGGCAGGAAAGTGGAAAGTATCGGAGAATTAAAGAGATCCCACAGCTGTGGGGAGCTATCTCTCAAGAATAGCGGGCAGGATGTAGTTTTAAGTGGGTTGGGTGCAAAAGCGGCGCGACCACGGTGGAGTTATTTTCCTGGACTTGCGAGATCGCAGCGGGGTGGTCCAGGTTGTATTAAGCCCTGATACCGGCGGTCTCCCCTTCCAAAGGGCAAACTCCGTACGGGCGGAGTTTGTACTCGCTGTGCGCGGTCAGGTGCGGCGCCGTCCGCCGGGAACGGAGAACCCACAGATGGCTACCGGGGAAGTTGAAGTGGCCACATCTGAACTGGAGATACTCAATACTGCCAGAGCACTTCCCTTTCATCCCGGGGATGCTGCGGGTGTTGATGAAGCCCTAAGGTTGCGCTACCGCTATCTCGACCTTCGACGCCAGGAGAGCTGGCATATATTTACGATGCGACACAGGGCAGCTAACATTATCCGTGATTTTTTATCTAAAAAGGGTTTTCTGGAGATGGAAACCCCGATGTTGACGCGCAGTACTCCGGAGGGTGCCAGGGATTACCTGGTTCCCAGTCGTGTGCACCCGGGTGAGTTTTTTGCGCTGCCGCAGTCACCACAGCTTTTTAAGCAGATCCTGATGATTGCCGGTTTTGAACGGTATTTCCAGTTTGCCAGGTGTTTTCGGGATGAGGACTTGAGAGCTGACAGACAGCCGGAATTCACCCAGCTTGACCTGGAGATGTCATTTGTTGATGAACATGATATTCAACAGCTGACAGAAGAACTGCTCGCCGCTCTTTTTCAGGAGCTTTTAGATGTGGAGCTGACTCTACCCTTCCCACACCTTACCTATCAGGAGGCGATGGGGACCTATGGAAGCGATAGACCCGATCTGCGCTTCGGTCTGGAGATGGTGGATGTGTCATCAATTTTGGCAGACAGCAAGTGCCGGGTCTTTGCCGGGACTATCAAGAAGGGTGGGGTTGTCAAGGGCATTCGGGTACCAGGAGCCGCAGGATTCAGCAGGAAAATCTTAGATGAGCTGACCAGCATGGCAGTGGAGTGGGGCGCTCATGGGCTTGCCTGGTTTATTCTAGAAGATAAAGGCGTCAGGTCGCCTCTGGTGAAGCTCATGGAGCCTGAAGAAATAGATGCCCTGATCACAAAAATGGAAGGGAAGTCTGGGGATCTCCTGCTGTTTGTTGCTGATCAGCGGCAGGTTGCGGAGGAGGTTTTAGGGAAGCTGCGCTTGGAATTGGCCGGGAGGCTCGATTTAATAGATAACAAGAAATATACCTTTATTTGGATAACAGATTTTCCACTTCTGGAATATGATGAGAATGAACAGAGGTTAGAAGCAGTACACCATCCCTTCACTTCCCCACTGAATGAGGATCTGCCTTTACTGGAGAGCCAACCGGAAAGGGTGAGGGCCAGGGCCTATGACATTGTTCTCAACGGTGTGGAGCTTGGTGGAGGGAGCATCAGGATCCACAGGCGGGATCTACAGGAGCGCATTTTTGGTGTGATTGGATTAGAGCCACAGGAGGCCCAGGAGAAGTTCGGCTTTTTCTTGGAAGCGCTTGACTATGGGGCGCCTCCACACGGGGGCATCGCCTTTGGATTTGACAGGTTGTTGATGCTGATGCTGGACCTGGAGACAATTCGTGATGTGATTCCCTTTCCCAAAACCCAGAGGGCTACCTGTCTGCTTACCAGTGCGCCTGCTCCTGTGATACCGAAACAGCTGCGGGAGCTGCATATTCAGTGTTTGCCTGCAAAAATTAAGCAAGACTGATACAATAACCTAACAGGAAATGACATATTGAAAAAGGACACTTGGTGTGATATGATCTAGTCGCAGTAAGAAAAAACCCTACAATGTACGTGGAAACCCTGGGAGTTTTGAGCCAACACCAAAACTTTTGGAGCCTGGGCTCTGGCTGTGACTTGTATGCCTCATCATTGAGGAAACATAAAGCAGTCAGGAGGGCACCACCGTGCTGAGCCAGGTTCAGACACCGGGTCCCACGGCATCTGTGGGGTTTTGTTTTGCTTGACAGCTTTTTGCTGATCCTTTAAAATTTGTATAAAGTTCGGGCTGAGGAGGAATTTTTTTGACCTTCTATTGGAATGAAGAATGTGAGTGTATGTCGCCTGAGCGACTGCAATCCCTTCAGGAGGAACGCCTGTGTGCAACAGTAAAGAGGGTTTATCAGGAAGTTCCCTTTTATCGACATGCTTTTCAGAAAATTGGTCTCAAACCGGAGGATATACGAACCCTGGATGACCTGGTTAAACTCCCCTTTACCACAAAGAACGATCTCCGTGATAACTATCCTTACGGTCTTTTTGCTGTCCCATTGAGTGATGTGATCAGGCTGCATGCCTCTTCCGGGACCACCGGGAAGCCTACTGTTGTCGGTTATACACGCCATGATCTCGCTGTGTGGGCTGAGGTAATGGCCCGGGCCTTGACCTGTTGTGGGGCATCAAAAAACTCCAAGATCCAAAATGCATACGGATATGGACTTTTTACCGGGGGTCTGGGAGTTCATTATGGTGCCGAGCTGATCGGGGCCTCTGTGATCCCGGTTTCCGGGGGGCATACCAAACGCCAGGTGATGATCATGAAAGACTTTGGCAGCACCATTCTTACATGCACTCCTTCCTATGCTTTACATCTGGCTGAGGTGATGGAAGAGATAGGCATTTCCAAAGAGGATATCAGCCTTCAGGGAGGGCTTTTCGGTGCTGAGCCATGGTCTAAAAATTTGCGCAGACAGATCGAAAGGCGATTGGGTATCAATGCTTTGGATATCTACGGGATCAGTGAGATTATCGGCCCCGGAGTTGCTGTGGAATGCTCTGCCAGAGATGGCCTGCACATCTGGAGGATCACTTCCTGGCAGAGATCATCGACCCGGAAACCGGGGAGCAGCTGCCGCCCGGAAGCTATGGAGAACTGGTAATCACTACCCTTACCAAAGAGGCCTTACCCATGATCCGCTACCGGACGAGAGATATCACACGGATTATTCCGGATGGTCGATGCTCCTGTGGCCGCACTCATCTCAAGATCGACCGCTGTCAGGGGCGCACCGATGATATGCTGGTTATCCGCGGTGTGAATGTTTTTCCTTCCCAGATCGAGGAGGTCCTTTTCAGAATCAGCCATACAGAACCCTTTTATCTGATCATTGTTGACCGACGGGATCAGCTGGATGAGCTGGAGGTTTGGGTGGAGGTATCTGATCAGGTCTTTTCCGATGAAATCAGAAAATTGGAGAGTCTGGAGCAGGAGATCCGGCGGGAGATCGAGGTTGTTTTAGGGATCAGTGTTAAAGTAAAATTGGTAGAACCTAAAACCATCGAGCGCTATGAGGGAAAGGCGAAGCGGATTATTGACCGCCGCAGCTTATAAAAGGGGGGGGATACTGTGCCTGTAAAACAGATCACTGTGTTTTTAGAGAATAAGTGTGGCAGATTGGCCAATGTGGCCAAAGTCATCGGAGATGAAGGGATCAATATCCGCGCTTTTTCTGTGGCAGATACCACAGATTTCGGTATTCTGCGCCTGATCGTCAATGACCCGGACCACACCTATGAGGTACTGCGACGGGAGCAGTTTACCGTACGGCTGACAGAGGTTATTGCAGTTCAGATACCCGATCATCCCGGGGGATTGGCTGAGGTTCTTGCCCTGATGCAGGAAGCGGGAATTAACATTGAGTACCTGTATGCATTTGTTGCCAAGGTATCCGGGGATGCCCTGGCTGTGTTTCGTGTGGAAAACTCCCGGGTGGCTGAGCAGTTGATGTTGGGTAAAGGGATCAAGGTGTTAAGCGGTGAAGATGTCTATAATCTCTAAGTATATCGCTGTTGACTAAGCAAGAAAGGAAAGGATGTACGGTATGCAGTTTCACCCTTGTGGCTGTGCAACTGGCATTGGGAGTCTGCCTCACCTTGACCCTGCTGCTGCGGTTTCTCTGATCAATGAGTCTTTCACATTGATGCCACATTGGCCGCAGCTTCCCAGATACTCGGTTCAGGAGTTTTTCTGCACTCAGTTTTTGCAGGTATTAAATGAGCTGGGGTTGCTGCGGGTGGAGAAGGGGACAAAGGCGTGCTTTTTGGATGAGGAAGATGATTGGCCCCTAAGGCTGGCCGAGTTTTATGAGCTGTATATGCAGGTAGTGGAAGGGGATATCAATGCCTTAAATAAATTTTATTTTCCATCTGGATCCGCAGAAGGATTTTATAAGTTCTATGGCGAATTAAAAGATAAAGGCACGGGTGATGCCAGGTATTTGAAGGGTCAGGTTGTGGGTCTGCTGTCTGCAGGCTTCCAGGTCACTGACCAGCGTGGAGTACCGGCTTATTATGATGAGCAACTGCGAGATGTACTGCTGAAGCAGTTGTCACTGCAGGCGGCCTGGCAGATTAAAACCTTAGGCGAATTCGGACTCCCGGTGATTATTTTTATGGATGACCCTGTGATTGACAGCTGTGGTAGATTTGACCGCATCAGTGTAAGCAAAGATGAAGTACAGGCGGAACTATCTGAATTTGCCGATTTTGTGCGAAGGTTCGGTGGGATTGCCGGAGTACATTCCTGTTCTGATCTGGATTGGTCAATACTGTTCGGAGCTAATTTGGATATAATCAGTTTTGATACCTATCAATTTGCTAAGAGTTTTGCCCTATATGCTGCATCCATACAGGAGTTTATGAAAAATGGCGGTGTTGTCGCCTGGGGAGTTGTTCCTACCGATGGCAGGGCTCTGGCAGAGGAAAATATAGAATCATTGAGCAAACAAATCCGTAAGTATATAAAACACCTAACAAACAAAGCTATCGAACCCCAGCTAATTTATACACAAAGCATAATAACTCCTGCCTGTGGCGCTGGTACTCTGACCACAGAAGAGGCCAAATCTATTTACCAATTGACTGTAGAACTCGCAAGGAATTGGAGAAGTTGCTTTTAAGAAATGAAATAGTTGTCTTATCGAACTTATTCGAAGGATTTTACCATTATTCGCCGAATTATATATATATGGTTGTCTTGTTCAGGAAAGGAGTTTTAGGTATAATTTGTATGGTAACTAAATAACACTTAGAACACCATATTATTGAAGTAACTTTATGTCTTCGGGGGTGATAAACATAGGACAACCTGATCAGTTCAAAGGAATTGTCGTTAAAAGTAAGGAACCCGGGGAAAAAAGGCTGAATGAACAAGAGCGCAAGAGGATGCAGCACGAGTTTAAGATTTATATGGAACAGTATTTTAAGCGGACACTGGGTAAGAGTGTAGAAACTACTAAAATAACTATTGTGGAAGACATGCTTATTATTAGAGGAGAAGGATTTTTAACGGAGCCGGAGAAGTTTATAGTAAAGACACCGCGGGGGAAAGAAGCGATCAGAGCATCTAGAATGCATGTAGTGCAGCAACATGTTGTCGATAATCTGTTGTTTTTTGAGAATAAATTGGGGGCTAAAGCTATTCATCAAACATATGAAGTTGAGGCAGAACATGACTTCTGGATGCACGCCATTGTATTTAATAGAATACTAACAACCTAATACGAATACGGATTTACAGAATACTAACAACATAATATGGATTTATGGTAGTTCACGGAGAAACCTGTGGGTGGCTCCAAGGAAAGACCAATGTTTTTACTGCAAGGCTCAATTTCTTAAGAGTCAGGCATGAAAATATTGGTCTGTATTTGTTTCTGGCTGGATTGAGGGACTTGCGGTTTCAAGGGTTTATGCCCTTGACAAATAAAAACATTACTAAAGGAGGACGCAAAAATGACAATGAAGGCATTAGTGTACCACGGCCCTGAGAAGATCAGTCTCGATGATGTGCCGGTACCGAAGATTATTGAGCCGGATGATGCAATCGTCAAGGTTACCACTTCAACCATCTGTGGTACCGACATTCACATCTGGCACGGCGGGATGCCCGAGGTAGAGGGTCCCAGAATCCTTGGTCATGAGTTCTGCGGCGAAGTAGTAGAGGTAGGCCCTGCGGTAAGAAATGTTAAGGTTGGGGACCAGTGTGCAGTTTCATGCGTCACCCAGTGCGGTGAGTGCTTCTACTGTGTACGGGGAATCTATTCCCACTGCACAACAGGTAGCTGGATCTTTGGGTATATGATCGATGGCTGCCAGGCAGAGTATGTACGGGTGCCTCACGCAAATCTGGGTTGCTTCCCTGTTCCTGATGGCATGACCGATGACGATGTTCTGCTCGTCGGTGATATCCTGTCTACAGGCTATTTCGGTGCCGAAAATGCCGAAATCGAACCTGGTGACACAGTTGCAGTGATGGGCAGCGGCCCTGTGGGCATGTGTGCCATGATGACTGCAAGACTTTGGGGGCCAGCAAGAATTATTGCAGTTGATATGAACCAGGCCAGGCTTGATTTTGCTGTCAAGCAGGGCATTGCAGATATGGCCTTGAACCCGGCGGATGGCAACGTTCCTGATAAAATTAGGGACCTGACCGGTGGCCGCGGCGCTGACAGAACCATCGAGGCTGTAGGTGCCAGGGGAACCTATGAGCTGGCTCTGGATGCTGTAAGGGCTGGTGGCAATGTTTCGATGATCGGTGTTTTTGAAAAACCACAGGAGTTGAAGATGAACGAACTGTGGATCAAGAACATCAAGATCGGAATGGGCCTCGTCAATGCCAACCGTATTCCTGAGCTGATCAATCTGATCGCAGCAGGCAAGCTTGATACCAAGTGCCTGTACACCCATCGTAAACCTCTGAACGATCTCCTCGAAGGATACGATGTCTTTGGCAACAAGAAGGACAACGTCCTCAAGTGGATCGTCACACCTTACGAAAGATAAGATAAGTTAGAAAATAAAATTAAGTCAGCTTCCACTGGCTTAATACACCTCTATAGAACCGGGGTTTTTACCCCGGTTTTTTTATTTTTATAATTATTTTTGCGGGAGGAGAAGGAATTTATATTTCGATCGAGAATTAATTGAGTGGTGGAAAGTGGCGGGAAGTGGGGTATTATATATTCGGAGTGGGGAAATATGTTTATCGGAGAGTACAATCATAATCTTGATGCCAAAGGGCGTCTGATCATGCCGGCGAAGTTTCGTGCGTGTTTGGGGGATCGCTGTATCACCACCCGCGGCCTGGATCACTGCCTGTTTGTGTTTCCCCTGGAAGAATGGCGTATCTTAGAAGAGAAGCTGAGAAATCTACCACTTACCAAAAAAGAGGCCAGAGCCTTTTCCCGTTTCTTTTTTTCCGGTGCCACAGAATGTGAATTGGATGGCCAGGGTCGTATCCTGATTTCGCCCTCCTTGCGGGAGTATGCTAAAGTAAGCCGCGAGGTTGCCATTATCGGTGTTTCATCCCGTATTGAGATCTGGTCTGCGGATCGCTGGGATGAATACTGTACCGGAGCTGAAGGAAACATATGAAGAAATTAGCGGAAAAAAATGGGTGAAGGCGGTGCATTAGTTGACTGAAGTGGAACATGTTCCAGTGATGCTGAAAGAAGCAGTTGAATTTTTGGGCTAGCCCCACGGGGAGGGGGGG
>NZ_CDRZ01000046.1 GCF_000946815.1 Syntrophaceticus schinkii
TAGGTCATCAAAGTGGGCTATCCCGGTATGGATCGTGAATATAGCGGACGGGTATGGCCGAGCGACAACCGAGGGGACACCCTGGCGGAAGAGGTGGATTTTGCCCGCATCTGTTCCACCTCCAGGCATTACATCCACCTGAAAGGGGATATTATTTTCTTCTGCTACCTGGACCACCAGGTCGCGAAAGTGGGTGTGGGGAATCATGCTGGCATCGTAAAACCCGATCACCGGCCCCTTCCCCAGTTTGGTGCGGGCAGCGATGTCTGTATCCCCGATTCCTGGGGTGTCGGTCGCCACAGAGACATCGACTACCAGGGCGAGATCCGGCCGCACCACGTCAACACTAGTTGTGGCACCCCGCAGTCCCACCTCCTCTTGGACGGTCATTACACCATAGATTGTCCCCTGGTGATGCACATCCTGAAGCTCCTGAAAGAGTTCCACTACCAGGGCACACCCCACCCGGTCATCCAGTGCCCTTGCCATAAAGGACTTCCCATTTTCACAGAGTTGAAAAGTGCTGGAAGGCACCACAGGGTTCCCCTGCTTGACACCGGCTTGTTCCGTTTCTTCCTTACTTGTAGAGCCGATGTCGATGTACATGGTGTTGATTTTGACGGGCTTGGCTCGCTCTTCTGCAGTCAGGATGTGAGGGGACTTCGCCCCGATTACCCCGATCAGCCGCCCCTTGCCGGTCAGAATCTCCACGCGCTGCGCCAGCAAGACCTGTTCCCACCAACCCCCCAAGGCTGAAACCTGATAAAGCCACTATCGCTCACCGAGGTGACGAGAAACCCCACCTCATCCATGTGGGCGGCTACCATGATCTTAGGCGCCTCACCGCCGCCCTTTTTGATAGCCACCAAACTCCCCAGGTGGTCAGTGGTAAGCTCAGTCGCCAGCGGAGACAGGTATTCTTTCAAAACCTTCCTGATGGGCGCCTCGAAACCCGAGACCCCAGGCGTTTCCGTCAGGGTTTTCAGCAGTTCAATCGTTTCTTCCTTCATCAATAAGACCTCCCGAAAGTCTAAGTATCAAGTTGAAGTATCGTCCGGGATTATTTTTCTACTGCTGACCCCTTTTTATCCCTCAGAAAGGGGGGCGTTTCCTGGTGGCTGTCACGAATATGCCAGATATGACTCCAAGGCGACTGTCACCATTTAGCCAAAAATATATATACAGGTCTATACCCCAGGTGGCTGTCACCTTCTAATTCCTAAATGATTCCCGCAAGCTTTCGGCATCGTTTTGCTGATTTGAATAAAGCAATTAAGCAAGACTGGCGAAATGAGATGTGGGATGCGGGAGGCTGGAAGTGGGAATAGATGTCTGATGCGGCCCACCATTGATTAACACTTATTTTTATAAGAAAGTAAATTACTCAAGCCTGACCCCACTTTTTACAATTTCTGTTTGACAATATTCTGTCGAAAGGTTAGAATCAAGGGAAAGCCGACCGATCGGTCGGTGATGGGAACGGGAGAGGAGAGGACTGGCCGGATGGATAAAATGGAACCACGGGACAACAGGGGTGATCAGAACCCCCAGGGTGAACAGGGTAGCGACATGTCTATGCCGCAAGTTGATACATTAAACGCAGACGAAAGCACCGCCCCCACGTCTCCCCGCAAAAAAGGCTTCATTATTACAGGTGTTATCGTTCTTATTTTGATAGGAATTATCATCGGGGTGCGTTATTTTAATAAAGATGATGTGGAAGAATCCGCAGTTAGTGTTGTTCCTGTTGAGGTAGCAGAGGTGCAGACAGGGGATGTAACCAAAACCGTCAAACTCACCGGTTTTGTCACGCCGCGTTCCACTGCCAAACTGATTCCCAAGCTTCCGGCCAAGATCAGCACAGTCCATGTGGATGTCGGAGACCGCGTGAGCAAGGGACAAGTCCTGGCCAAACTGGATGACTCAGATATTAAGGCTTACCAAAAGGCCGCGGAAGCCAGCATGGAAGCTGCCCGCCTGGGGTTAAAAGCCGCTGCGGCCGATCTGGAAAATGCCAGGAGTGTATTAGAGCAGGTATTAGAGAAGGCAAAGCAGCTTCCCGATCCCAGTGTTGAGCTTCCTGAGGGCATCGAGCTTCCGGAGATACCGGAAAAAAAGGATTTAGAGCGGGCAAAAGGGGACTACAAAAATGCCCAGGCTGATTACGCCCTGGCTGAGGCCAAGCTCAAAGAGGCCGAAACAGCTCTGGAGTCTGTGCGCCGGCAGTCAAACAATACCGAAATCATCTCCCCGATCAACGGGGTTGTGGCTGCCCGCCTGGCTAATCCGGATGATATGGCCAACCCACTCCAGCCGATTTTGGTTGTGATCGATGATACCGAGATGCTGGTTGCCGCAGGTGTTACCGAAAATAACATCAACAGTGTGACTAAAGGTATGGAACTTCAGGTGCTGGTTAAGGCCGCCGCCTCAGCTGACGGAAGCGCCGGAACCACAGGCACCAACACTGGTGACTCATCCACTGGCGGTTCACCCACTGGTTCGAATGCCACATCTCCTAACGGTTCAAGCACCGCATCATCCGACGCAGAGAATACAGCAACTGCTGCAGAGCCCGAGCAACTATTCACCGGCAAGGTTGTCACCATCTCACCGGTTGTTGACGAAAAAACCAGGATGTTTACCATTAATATTTCCATTCCTAACCCCGACAACAAGCTTCGTGCAGGAATGTCCGCAGAAGTGCAGCTTACCACAGCAGAGCGCCGCGGAGTGGTGCGGGTGCCATTGGATGCAGTTGTGGATAAAGGCGACGATCAGGTGGTTTACATCATTGAACAAAGCAGCAGCCAAACCCAATCCCGCGCCCGACGAGAGCGCCGAGTGGAAACCGGCCTTGCAGGCCAGGACTATATAGAAATAATCAGCGGCCTGACCCCAGGAGAGACCATTGTTACCAAAGGCCAGCACTTCTTGCGCGACGGCGCGCAGGTTAACATAAAAAACCGCCAAAGGGTTACCACCCCCGTTTCAACCGCATCACGGGGACAGTCATGGTGCCGCCAGACCCAGAGCCAGTTGTTACAAACCCAGTGCCAGATTTGCTCCACTGCTTTACTGTTTTATTTAGATCAGTGGGAGTGCCCCGAGCTTACGGGGATATTGGTTTATGGTAATGGCACTTCTTGTGGCCTATTCCCTCGACTTCTGGCATCCGACATCTTTTCCCAACGACTAACGACCAACCACCAACCTGAAAAACAGAAGTCAGAGGCCGGAAGTCAGAAGTCGGAGGGGTGCGGGATGGAGATTTGTCACCTTGAGTCAAAATTTGTAGAAATCGATCAGGAGAGCCGCCTCACTGCTCCGCTATTGTCGGATCGGCAGAACCATTCCCTGGATTCAATCTTTTCCCAACCACCAACGACCAACCACCAACCACTAATATGGGGGGTGGTAGGATGAATCTTCCGGAGTCTGCGGTACGCCGTTCGGTTACTGTTTATATGTTGATTTTCGGATTGCTGCTGCTGGGGGGTATCTCTTTAAGCCGTCTTTCTTTGGATCTGCTGCCTGATATCAAGCTGCCTGCTGCTGTGATCATGACGGAATACCCTGAAGCGGGGCCGAGTGAGATCGAGAAGATGGTAACTGAACCTCTGGAGGGGGTTCTTTCTACACTGAGCAACCTGGATAAGGTGGCAGTCTCAGTGTATGCCGGGATCTTCTGTGATCGTTCTTTTCTTTGACTGGGGAACTGATATGGATTTTGCCACACTGGAAGTGAGGGAAAAGCTGGACCTTGTGCGGAGCTTTCTTCCCAGTGGTGTTAAGGATCCGATGATCTTTAAGCTGGATCCATCTCTTCTTCCTGTGATTCAGGCGGGGATGAGCATCGGGGGTAGCGGAGCCGGCAGCACAAGCCATGGCACCACCGATCCGGCGGCTGTTGGCACCGAAGATTTCGGTGATCATGCTGGTGCCGGAGTCGCCGTGTCCGCAGATGCTGCTGACCTGGCAGTCGCCGGCGGCAGCACAGGTGGCACCGGCACCACCGGCACGACCTCCGCCGGCACCCAAGCCGCCACCACCAGCATCCCCACAACCGACCCCGCGGTCGCCGCCGCCACCAGCACTGGTAGCACCGGCAACATCGCCGCGTCCAAAACCAAATCCACCAACATCCAAGCCGCCGGCAGCACCAGTAGCACCACCCTCGCCGACCTCACCCACAGCGCCGCTGAAATCGTCAAGCCGCGCCTGGAGAGGCTGCCTGGTGTGGCCTGGGTAGTGATCGGCGGTGGGGTGAGCAGTGAGGTGCATGTTCTCATGGATCCGGCCAAAATGGAGGCACATGGCCTTTCTATAGATTATGTAGCCCAGATTTTGATGGGGGAGAACCTGGGCATCACAGCGGGCACCATTAAGCACGGGGAAAAGGAGCTGAGGATCACCACCAAGGGTGAATTCGAGGATCTGGAGCAGATCGCCAACACCCCCATCGTCACCCCGAAGGGCTCTCTTGTCTACCTGAAAGACATCTCCCAGGTCAAGCAGTCCTTCGGCGATATCACCCAGAAAACCAGCATGAACGGCGTCCCCAGCGTGGGGATCAGCATTTTCAAGCAGACGGGAGCAAACACCGTCCAGGTGGCAGAGGCGGTGCACCAGGAGTTTGAGTCCCTGAAAAAAGAGCTCCCGGAAAACACGCAGATCAACACCGTCTTTGACCAGTCGGAATTCATCAAACTGTCCATCGACAGTGTGAAGAGCAACGCCCTGATCGGCGCCTTCCTGGCGATTCTGATCATCTTCCTCTTCCTGCGCAATGTGCGCACAACACTGGTGATCGCCATTTCCATACCCATCTCCATTATTACCACCTTTATTATGATGTACTTTGCCGGCTTCACCCTCAACATGCTCTCACTGGGTGGCCTGGCACTGGGTGTGGGGATGATCGTCGATGACTCCATCGTTGTCTTAGAGAGCATCTTCCGCTACCGTGAGGCGGGCTGTTCCGCATGGGAGTCAGCCACAGCAGGCGCCCAGGAGGTGGCGATGGCTGTTACCGCTTCCACCTTCACCAATGTGGTGGTCTTCCTGCCGGTGATCTTCGTCGAAGGAATCGCCTCACAAATCTTTAAAGAGCTTGCTCTCACAGTTTCCTTTGCCCTCCTGGCCTCTCTGCTGGTAGCTCTGACTCTGGTGCCGGTCCTGGCCAACCGCCTGGTAGAGGCAACAACCAGCCTGGACGAAAAGACACTGTATGGCAGAATTATGACCGCCTGGGGGCGCGCACTGGATGCCCTGGACAGCGGCTACCGCAGCCTCTTGGAATGGTCGATGAACCACCGCAAACAGGTGCTGCTCACCGTCCTGGGCATCTTTATCTTCTCCATTGCCTTATACCCGCTCTTGGACAGGGAGTTCCTGCCGGATATTGAAGGGGGAGAGGTCAACATCGCCATCGAGATGCCCACCGGCACCGGCCTTGAGGAAACCGCTGAAATAGCCGAACAGGTTGAAAAGCTCTGTAAAAAAATACCCGAGGTAGACACCATCTTCACAACTGTCGGTTCATCAGGTGTGATGAGCATTGTGCAGTCATCTGATCCCGACAAGGCTTCAATACAGGCGCGCCTGCTCCCCAGAAAAGAGCGCCAACGAAGCTCCGCTGAGGTGGCCAGGGAATTGCGCCAAGAGGTGGCAGAGCTGCCCGGGGCAAAGATAGAGGTTGCCGAGGCTGACCCCAAATCCATGGGCATGGAAATGGAATCTCCGGTGAGCATTTCTATCCAGGGTGATGAGATGGATGTCCTGGAGGAAACCGCAGAAGAAATCGCCCACATCGTCAGCAAAGTGCCTGGCACCGGCAATGTGAAAACATCACTGGAAGAGGGAAAACCCGAGATCCAGGTTCAGCTTGACCGAGAAAGGGCAGCCACCTATGGTTTAGGAACCTACCAGGTGGCCCAGGCCTTGAAATCAGCCATCTCCGGCCAGATAGCTACCAGGTACCGCAGCGGCGGCCAGGAGGTGGACTTAAGGGTGCGGCTCGTCCCTGAGGCCCGCACAAGCCTTGAAGACCTGGAAAACCTGCGCATCTCATCACCTTTGGGGATCCAGGTTCCCTTAAAGGAGATTGCCCAATTAAAGAAAGCGCACACTCCGGCTGTCATCTCCCGCCAGAACCAGACACGCTCCTGTTCCATCTATGCAGACCTGGACGGCCGTTCGCTGGGTAGTGTGATGGACGACATCCGTGCAGAACTGGACAAAATGCAGCTGCTGCCAGGCTACAGCATCACCTACGGTGGGGAACAGGAACAGATGCTGGAGTCCTTCGACGCCTTGAAGCTCGCCTTGATCTTAGGGATAATCCTGATCTACATGGTGATGGCCTCACAGTTCGAATCCCTTTTCCACCCGCTGGTGATCATGTTCACCATCCCCATGGCCTTAATCGGCGTCATTCTGGCTTTTGTGATCACCGGGATGACCTTCAGCATCGCCGCCTATATAGGGGTGATCCTCCTGGCGGGTTTGGCGGTGAAAAACGGGATCGTACTGGTGGACTATATCAATGTGCTGCGCTCCCGCGGCCTCTCACGCTGGGAGGCCATCCTGCAGGCGGGGCCAATCAGGCTGCGGCCGGTGCTCATGACCGCCCTGACAGCCATCTTTGCCATGCTGCCACTGGCCCTGGGGCTGGGAGAGGGCGCAGAGATAGATGCCCCCCTGGCCCTGGCAGTGATCGGCGGATTGACCGTGGCGACCTTCCTCACCCTGGTGGTCGTCCCGTTGATGTATACACTGCTCGAAGATATAGGCATGCGTATAGGAGTTATAAAGTGATGCACCGTGCACTGGGGACAGATGCAGTGGGGACGGTTCCCGGCGCATTTCTGAAAGATGCACTGAGACAAGTGAGACACAAGAACCGTCCCTGTCTTACACTGGGGTTACGCAGAGGAAACAAAGGGGCAAAGGAACCACATTTGTTGTCGGGCATAATAAGTAATTAATGTTGTCTCAGTTACCGGCCAATACAAAAAAGCGAATAACTCAATTACTCAAGCCTGACCCCACAGGGAGGTGAAAGAATGCCAAAAAGGGAACAAATCCTGGATGCTGCAGCAACTCTCTTTGCAGACAAGGGCTTTTACGCTGCAACTGTCGAAGAGATCGCCAGCCGCGCAGGTATCGGCAAGAGCACGGTCTACGAATATTTCTCCAGCAAGGATCACATCTTCCAGGAAACACTGAAAGAGGGGCTGGAGAGCTACATGGAGGCCATGAAGGGGCGGCTCAAACAGCCCTGTTCGGTGAGAGATGTCCTCACAGCTATCGGCACCGCCCACTTCAACTTCATCAAAGAACGCACCCATATCGCCCGCATCCTGGCAGATGAGTATAACAGCCAGTCCCCCTGGGCAATGGAACTGCTGCTGCAGCTCAGAGAGCGCCGCATTTTAATGTTCGCCTCCCTGATCAGCCAGGGAATAGAGCTGGGTGAATTTCGCAAGATGGATCCCCGCACAGGAGCTGAGGTCTTCCTGGGAGTCCTCGGTGCCCTCTGTATGCCGGTTCTTTGTAGGAGCGGAAAGAGTGGCACAGCTGTAGATGCAGAAGCTGCAGAGGCAGAAGATGTAGAGGCTACAGAAGCTGCAAAAAATACAAGAAGCTGTCGAAGAGCGCTTCTATCACGGCATCGACATCTTCTTCACCGGCATCCTGAGCTAAATAATTATGTATATAATTACCATTAACAAGGAAGGATTTAGGATGCAGTTGTAGAAGTCTAGAAAAGAGATCGGCGAACCTGGCGAAATCAGGAGTAGTCGTCCATTACCCTGTTTCGGCATCACAGTTGCCATGCAGCCAGGGTTGGGGTTACTTCGGAACCCGCGAGTAGTTCCTGCAGACTTCCGACCCCTGACTTCCGGCATCTGACATCTAAAATGAAAGGTGTGACACTATTGCGTGTTGCAGCAGCGGGCTGCTACAGCATCAATCATCCAGGTGAAGAGGCGGAAATAGCCGCAGCCGCGGCTTCCTTGCGAGCGCTCTCACCACGCATCGAGATCACCGTTTTCTCTCAAAATACACGGCAGTTGAGCCAGCTCCCAGGAGTGCGGGCCGTCAACAGGTGGAATCCTTTTGCTGTACTCTACACCCTGATCAAGTCAGACCTTGTGTTCAGCTGTGGTGGAAATTCCCTCAAAGATACAGAGGGGCTGGGAAACCTGCTCAGCCATCTTTTGACGATTTACACGGCGAGGCTGATCGGTAAGCCCGTCGTCTGCTACGCCCAGGGGGTAGGCCCCCTGAATAGTTATTGGGGGCGCCGATTGGTGCGCTTTGTCGGTGATCGCCTCGATCTGATTACCGTCCGCAACCAGGCCTCCAAGGATAAACTCCTGAAAATAGGGGTAGAACGTCCCCCCATCGTGGTGACCGCGGACCCGGTTTTCTCATTAAACCCCGCACAGTTCGACAAAGAAGTGGGGCACTCCCTGATGGCACAGATCCGTACAGCGGCATCTGTTGAAGAGGATGCACCCCCATTTGAACTTATAGCAAGGACAGAAGAAGGGAAAATTGCTATAAGTGTTCCAGTTGATACTGCGGGGACAGGAGAAGAAGAGGGAGAGGCAAAAGGAGAGAAAAAGCCTCTGCTGGGAGTTGTTTTACAAGAGTTAGAAGGGGACTGCGAATACAAGCGCGCAATTGCCTCAGCTGCGGATAAGCTGGTTCGGGAGGGATGGGAGATTCTGCTGCTGCCCTTCAAGTATCCCGCAGATATTCAAATCTGCCAGGAAGTCAGCTGGATCATGCAAGAGCCCAGCCTACAGTACCGAGAGAAGCCAACACTGGAGCAGCTCTTCTGCCTTTTCGGAGAGGTGGATCTGCTGCTGGGGATGCGGCTGCCCGCCCTGATCATGGCTTCACTGATGCGCAAACCATGTATTGGGGTTGCCATAAATGAAAAAATTGATAAATTCCTAGAGATAACAGAACAGCCGAAAGCCGTCAACCTCGAGGACTTAGATGCCGACAACCTATATGAACTGATTACCTCCACCTATAAGGACAAAAAGGAGATCGCAACCCACATCGACCAAGTGTTGATTCAACTGCGCCAACAGTCCTGGGAATCCGCCGGCCTTACCTTAAGCTTCCTTTATTCCCGCTTCCCCCACAAAAGGCTGGACGCCACCCGCACCGCCGGATGGGGTGAACGCCACAAAGCCGGCAGAACCATCCACCGCTAAGAGAAATAGAGCAAGCACGGAGGCGGGAGGTTGGGGCCCCCGTTTTTTGAAAGTGTGACAAAAGGGCTGTCCCCGCGTCACGCCCTGGAAAGTAAATTACTCAAGCCTGACCCCACAACATGAAAAGGAGTGAATGAAGTGACAAGGGAAGAAGCATTGAAGCTGATCAAGGAGAGGGTACACACCCCGGAACTGATTCATCACATGCAGGCTACTGCGGCTATCATGGAAGGATTGGCTGCAAGGCTCGGCCAGGATGAGGAGAAGTGGTATCTGACAGGCCTTCTGCATGACATCGATTATGAAGAGACGAAGGAGGACACGGACAGGCACAGCCTGTTGGCTGCGGAATGGCTGCAGGATTTGGGCTTTGATGAGGAGTTGGTGCATGCGGTGAAAGCCCACAATGATCACGATGGGATGAAGCGCACCACACTCCTGGATAAGGCTTTATACGCGACAGATCCCCTCTCAGGCTGATCACTGCTACCGCTTATGTGATGCCCACCAGGACACTGGCTCAGGTGAGAGTTAAATCGATCAAAAAGAAGTTCAAAGATAAAGCCTTTGCCCGCGGTGCCAACAGAGAGCAAATCCGGGCGATAGAGGAACTGGGGATCGAACTGAATGAGTTCTTTGAGATTGCCCTGCAAGGGATGCAAGAGATCGCCGCATCCCTGGATCTGGCTGATTGAGAAGTGAGAGGCGGGAGGTTGGAGGTGGGAAAAGGTGATGCCTTTCAGGCGAGGTAAACTTAAGGTGAGGCTGCGGGCACCGCGGGCGGTGCGCCGGTTTGTTCATGAGCAGAGGATAAGGGTGCGGCTCAGCCGCGCCAGGCTAAAAAAATCGCCATCCTTTGAATCGGGGTCGGCTTCAGAAGCCGCTGCGAAACCGGAAACCAGCATAGTGCAAAGGCTGCTTTTGAAAACCGGAATGCTGCCTGGGGGAGCCGCAGATTACAGAGCAGAGCTACGGCAGTTTGAGGAAACCGACACCAAACCCCACCCCAACCCCCAATCCAGCACACAATCACCGACTGCGGAACCCGATACCGATCCCAAACCAGGCCCCAGCCCCGGCCCCATCTCCCAACCAACTACACATACCAGATCAAAATCAAGCCCAACTGCGAAAACCACCACACCAGCAGCCACAGCTTTACCTGAAGAGAGCGCCACCTCCACCACCGCATCCACCACCACCACCACATCCACATCCACCACCGCAGCCGCAGCCACAGTCCGAGCCCTCACCGCTCTCCTGCTAGGGTGATCCTCTTTATCTCCCCCCTCTACTGCTTCACTTCATCCCGCCAGCCCATCCCTATATACATCTTTATAGCCTTGGCCTTTGCTGTCTTCGGGTTTTATAAAATATCGAGGGGGGAACTAAAATTCATCAGATCCCCCCTCGATACAGCAGTTTTCCTGCTCCCTGGACTTGCTCTGCTCTCCAGCATCGGCGCCTGGGACACCGGTGAGGCCGTCAACCTGGCCCTGCTCCTTTCCTGCTGTGCCGTACTGTACTGGATAGTATCATCAGTGGTGGATTCCCTGGAGGCCATCTATGCAATCCTCACAGTCTTCACAGCAAGCGCAGCGGCCGCAGCTGTCCTCTGCCTGCCGGCGGTTTTCCAGGAGGGGGCAGGTCCGAGTATCACTTTGCAGTAAGCCCTGGGAGCCCTCTCGGTTGCAGCACTCCTGATCACTTTCTATCTCAGAACCGCCTGCCAAAGGGACACAGCCAGTTGCCAAAGCAACAGAACCGTTTTTCAAAACTGGGCCGCCGCCCTTCATAGAAACGCCTCTCAAAACAACACAACCACCTTTCAAAGCAGCACCGCATCCCAAAATAACACAACCCACCAAAACCACTGGCTCCACCCAGCCCTATCCGCCGCCGGCTATTTGACACTACTCAGCATCACCGGTATCAATTCACCGGTGTTCTACCTCATCCTCATCTTAGGCATCCCCCTCTCCCTGTGGAAGCTCCCTGGAGGCGAACGCAAAAAAGGCATCGCCCACTTCATTATCTATGCATCCATGGCCTTCTTGGCCGCCGGAAAGGTGGGGCTCTGCCTGCAGAGCGGCGCCGTCACAGCCGGCTGGGTTTGGGCTGCTTTAGGGCTCATGCTGGTTTTAGCTCTGGAATACTCTCTGATCATCTATCAAAAATCAGGCCGCCGCTTAAAGCCGTGGGTACTCCCCGCGGCATTCGCGCTCCTGGCTGTGCTTCTCCTGACCAGCAGCACCGCCTACCTGCGCAGCACCCCCAGCCATGCCGCAAACCAGCCCGCCCGCCATGATGCCCACTATTATATAGTAGAAAAGCTGCTTAAAGGGCGGGATGCACTGCGTGTCATGGCCTCCAGCCCACGCACCCTCCTCCAGGGAACCGGCGGCGGTGGGTGGGAACCCCTTTCATACCAACACCAAAGCTTCTACTACCAGGATCCACCCCCAGGGGCATTCTTCCAGGCAGGTGTGGAAATGGGGCTCCCAGGCTGATAACACTGCTCGCTCTCTGGATTCTTTTCTTCAAGGTAATAAAGCGCACCACTGCTCAAAGTGCCCTTGCCGAAGAATTAAACGGTACCGCCTGGGCGGCGCGGGCACCCTGGGCAGCTGACACACCCAGTGCAGCCGAGTCAGCATGGCCAATCCTCACCGCAGCACTTGTCATCGGGTGCTGCTCCTTATGGCACTGCACCCTTTCTACGCCCGCGGTGTCCCTTGTCCTCTTCACCCTCTTCGGCCTGGGACAAGCCCTTGACAGCACCTCCATACCAAAACGCCCCCGCTATGCTTTCAAAAAAAAGCTCCCCCAATACCTATTGATAGGGGGTGCCGTACTCATAGTGATCATCATCTCTTTGAACATCTATGCAGGAGAAAGCTCTGCCATCACCGCCAGGCAAGCACTTTCAAAAGGGGACAGCCAGGCAGCTTTAATAAACTACGAAAAGGCAGTGGAAAAGGATCCCCTCAACGCCACATATCGCAAAGAACTGGGCAAGCTTTATTTAGAATCCCTAAAACTAGCCTCACACCACTTCCAAAAAGGTGTACACCTCGCTAGAGGAGATGCAGAACTGAGAGTCCTTTACGCCAGCACCCTTTTCCAGAGCGGACAGCCCGAAGAGGGGGTGCGGCATCTGGAAACAGCAGTATTATTAAGGCCGCTGGAACAGGAATTCTACGAAGACCTGGCCTTAGGCTATGTGACCGCCGGGCGCCTGCTGCTGGAAAAGCCAACCCGATCTGACCAATCCGCCCAAAAGAAGAGAGCGCACACTTACCTGCAAAAAGACATGGCGCGCCCCTACCTGCTCAGAGCAAAAGGCATCCCCCAGCTGCTGGAAAAGCGCAAGGCCCAGATCAACAAAAGGCACCTCCGCTATTGGAGCGGGGCGCCTTACCTTGGTATCACACCGAAAATTCAACTCTACTGCGGTCAAGCAGCAGTCCTGCTGGGAGATCAAAAGGCTGCCCTCCATTACCTGGAACAGGCAGCCCAAGATGCGTCACTAAAAGAGGAGGCGGAGCTTTGGCTGGGCCTCATTCCTCCTCCGGATAACACAAATCCCTGCGGGGACACTTCTTACAGCAGTAGCTGTCAGGGTTCTCCCTGACCTCGCAGCCGATCCTGTCCACCAGGTAGCCGTTCAGCTTGACCCCTTCCCGTTCCACCAGCTCAGCTGCCACCATCACCTCACGCACATTCGACCAGCGGTGTGGGACTACTATAGAAGTGTCATTCACAAAAACAATGCGAGTTCCGCTCATGTTTGACCGCCTGTCCTCAGGCAGGTACTTGCGGATCTTGTCCTTCACCAGATAGGCCCGGGTGCCGTCATCCTTAACCCGTGCTGTCCGCGCACGCACAGGCACCATCACCAGGCCGGGGCGCAGGGAGATAGGGACTGCATATCTCCGCCCGCAGATGTGGGAATAAGCGCGATGCGCCAGCCGCAGATCGATCAAAAAGGTGCGACAAAGCCGTCCCAGCATGGTTTTCGTCTTCACTTCACAGAATAGAGCAGGATTCTTTTCTAGGAGGATGCTGGTGCCGTTAACGCCGTCCCTGGTATAAACCGGGACAAGCCCCATCAGCTGCGGCCATAATTCGGAAAACTGGACTTTTGCCAATGGTTTCCACCTCCTTGCCCAATATTCTACTCGAACAAGAGTTCTTTTGTCAAGGCGAGGAATCCAGGGTTCCTTCAACGATAATCGCAGGAAACCCGGCCTTCTTTAGCTTTCCTGCCATATTTTCCGCATTATTCCGAATTTTATAGGCTCCTACCTGAACACGGTAAATCCTTTCCCTGCCATCATTCCCAGCCGCCGGGGGTGCTGGCCCGCTGCTTCCCCCACCAACCCCACCTGCCATAACAGCTGATCGCAGTGAGTCCATGGAAAGAAAGCGCCCCGGGCAGGCGGTGGCCGCTCCAGGCACATCCTTGTGCCCCAAAACATTAGCCAGAGGGATCTGAAAACGCCCCATCAGCTCCCCAACCAGCTGCTTTAGAGCTTTCTCCTGGGCAGGCAGAGGCGGGTGGTTCTCCAGGTTTCCGAGCACAGCAATCCCGATCCCCTTCTGATTCATTCCCGAAGCAATACAGTGAGCCCCCGCCAGCTCCAGGCTCCTGCCAGGCACCACACGGCCGTCCCGCTCGATGACATAATGGTAGCCGATATCCCGCCACCCCAGAGAAAGGTGGTAGCGGCGCACCTGGGCGGTGTCCTTCTCCTCAGCCCCGGTGTGATGGATGATCAGGTGAGTCCACTTGCCTTTAGACATCAAAATCCCCTCCTCTGGTTTCCCTTTAATCGGAAACCCCATTTAACATTAGAAAAACACCATCCTCAAATCACCATTGATCCCCTTTAATGAGAAATACCCATTTCCCGCTCTATGGTTTTGACACCCACATCAGGTGGGCGCAGGGAAACCGACAAGACCTGTTCCAAACGAGTGATGGCAACGGTCAGGGCGTCCAGCTTGCGCTCCACCCTTACCAGCAGATAGATGGCCACAAGCATGGGAAAGCCGTAATTGCCCACCTGTACCCAAATCTCCTCCACTTTACTCCCTCCTTAACATTATTTTAAAAAAAGCCCTGCCTGCCATTTGAAAGCAGGCAGGGAAGTTCGGTCAAAAATCACCTTAAGCAGTGATGATCTCCTCGATGCCTTTGGTCACCACATTGGCGCTGTGGATGGCAGCGGCATTGCCTGTGATGGTAGAGAAGATGTTCTTATCGATGATGGTGTTCATGGCGGTCTCTACTTCCGCTGCAGTGATGTCAGTGCGTGGGTCAGGCAGCGAAACCTTGAACCTGCCCCCCAGCTCAGTGATAAAATTCATCTCCAGAACGCTGGACACCGGTCTTCACCCCCTTCCTGTTTAGTGTTATAACTGCTTACTCAGCCTCCAGCTGTACCTCGTTCACACGCCGGATCGACTCCACCGGATGCTTCTGCAGCCCGGCCAGGGCGAACCCCACATCATAGATGTTCGCATCTGTAGCTGTGGTCTTGACAGAGCGGTAAGTCTTGGTGCGGATGATCGGGTTCCCTTTGTCATCATTTCCGGTGTTCATCTTCATCTGCAGTCTGCTGAGCTTCAGAGTGGCTGTAACAGGCATGTGATCACCTCCTTCCCCTCTCACTTCCAGGAGTGACATCCTGGTTTGACTCCATTCTAGGGGAACAAGAGTTCTATGGCAAAGCCCGCATCTCCAAAAAGCGAACAGATTTAAGGGGCGCATTTCATAAATGCGAAAGAGAGAGAAAAAGGAGTGTTCTATAACAGCGGAGCCAATGCTTCCGGCCTCTGGGCTCCGGCTTTCCGTCTTCTGTTTTAAAGATAGGTGAGGGATACCCAGTCCTGCCATAGAAAAAGAGAGCAGCGAATATCGAAAATACGTTCGATTTTAGACAGGATTTGAGGACGCATTTACAAAATACCCATGGTTAAAAATATTTTTCCACAAATATCTTTAATTTGACAAAAAAGTTTCCATAAAAGAAGGAATTAACAACTGAGTGTAGAATTGTAGAACAAAAGAACACAACTAGATTCACTTGTGTTCCATGTGTATCAGTCAGCCTGTATCATTCAGCCTGTGCTATTTTGTTTATTTCAACCCACGTAAAACCCATTAAGAAAAAAGAAAGAGGTCATCCAGTTGCAGTATACAAAGGAAGGAAGCCTGGCACTCCTGCCAGACCCCCAATCAAAGATCATCGCTGCCATCCCCGCCTACAATGAGGCGAGGCATATAGAGGAGATTGTCTCCAAGACCCTTCACTATGTGGGTCAGGTGATCGTGGTGGATGACGGATCAGAGGATGGGACCGGGGAGAGGGCGAGGGGGCTGGCGCCACAGTAATAAAGCACCAAAGCAACCAGGGTAAAGGTGTCGCCATCAACACAGCCTTTGATTTTGCCAAAAGGATCAACCCCTGGGCCATGGTGCTCCTGGATGCCGACGGCCAGCACCGTCCGGAAGAGATACCACAGCTTTTAAACCCAGTTTTGAATAACCAGGCCGATATGGTGGTGGGGTCACGTTTTTTGGTGAAGAATGATATACCGAAATACCGCATGCTGGGGCAGACGGTACTTAATATTACCACTAATTTGGGCTCAGGTATCAAACTGACTGATACCCAAAGTGGCTTTAGGGCCTTCTCTCGGAAAGCCATAGAGAGAATGAGCTTCAAAGAAACCGGTTTCGCCGTAGAGTCAGAGATGCAGTTTAGGGCGAATAGGTACGGCCTCAAGGTTACCGAAGTGCCGATCAATACGAATTATGATGAGAAGGTGAAAAGGAGCCCAGTGGTGCATGGGTTTGGGGTGTTGTTTAGGGTGTTGGGGGATGACATCACTACACTACTTTGAGAATTTAAAAGATTTTAATAACAACAAAGGATCAAATGTTTCTACTGGCTCAAGCATGAAAATATCAGAAGAAGCGGACCATTATCTTTGATACAAGTGACAAAATAGGAGGCGCCAATATATGCGGCTGGCCATTGTCAGTACAGGGCATACGAAATTCGGCAAATTAAAACAAGGTATTGAAGAGCTGATGCTTGATGTTTGTAATCAAGCGCTTTCCAAAGCGAATACAGATATAGATGCAGTAGATGCAATATACATTTCAAATTTCTCCAGCAGTTTTACTGGGCAATGCCACCTCCCGGCAGTCTTGGCAAGCAAATTGGGAGTTGACAAAGAAATAACCAGGGTTGAATCTGCTTGTGCATCAGGTGGTATAGCATTAAAGGAAGCTGCAATTTCTATTTTGTCAGGTTTTTATAATACAGTCTTGGTTATCGGTGTTGAAAAGATGTGTGACACACCGATAGATCAAGTCACACAAATTCTTGCATCTGCTGCTAGCCAAGAAGAAATAAAACACGGAGCAACATTTCCCAGTTTATATGCACTTATGGCACAGCGGCACTTTTATGATTTTGGTACAACCGAGGAACACCTGGCAAAAATAGCTGTGAAGAACCATAAAAATGCGTTAAATAACCCATTAGCACAATTTCATAAAGAGATAACAGTAGATGATGTTTTAAAATCCCGTGTTGTGGCATCACCACTGAAACTTCTTGATTGCTCTCCTGTATCTGATGGCGCTGCAGCTGTATTAATGACAACAGAAGAAAATGCTTTGAAATATACAGATAGCCCCGTATATTATATTGGAATTGGGCATGACACCGGAACGATTGATTTGAAGTCGAGGGAAACAATATCAACGATGCCTGCGGTCAAAAAAGCATCTGCAAAAGCTTTTGCCATGTGCGGGCTCACACCGCCAGACATAGATGTTGCCGAAGTTCACGATTGTTTTACGATCTCTGAATTATTACAAATAGAAGACATTGGTTTCTGTGATAAAGGAATGGGCAAGCAAATGATAGAAGCATGCAGAACCGATATAGACGGTGATATCCCGATTAACCCCAGCGGTGGGCTTAAAGCCAAGGGACACCCGATTGGAGCCACAGGTGTAAGCCAGGTTGTAGAGATAGCAACGCAGCTGCGTGGAGAAGCAGGCAAAAGACAGGTACGCGATGCAGAATATGGATTATGCTGTAATATCGGAGGCACCGGAGCAACAGCAGTAGTAAGTATATTTTCGAGGTGACATACTTGAGCTGGAAATTAATTAGTTATTCATATGTAGGAGTACCGCTTAAACCATTCAATACTGAATATGTACTGGGCATAGCTGAAAATGACCAAGGCCAAAGTATCGTAGTTCAAATTCGCAAAGATCATGCTGATAAAATATCAGTTGGGGCATCAGGAAGTGTTCAACAAGTTAATGGCCCTAAAGATAAAATAAATTTATTTACCCCTTCAGAGATGGATACATCTTTGCCGGATAGCAATGTACCAATAAAAGAAATAGAAGTTGTCGGTATTATCGGAACCGGCACAATGGGCTTAGGAATTGCGCAGGTTGCCCTTCAGTTAGGATTTAAAGTTGTTCTGTTAGGTATAAATGATGAAGCATTAACTACAGCATGCAGAACGATAGAAAAAAGACTATTAAAAGTAATGACCAATGATGAACTAGACGAAATAGTCACCAAGATCAAACTGACTGAAAATATTAACGATATGGCTGACCTTCCGTTAATTATAGAATGTGTAACCGAGGATAAATCAATAAAACAACAGTTGTTTAAACAGTTAGGTTCTATATGCAGGGATGCTGTTTTTGCTACAAATACTTCATCCTTGTCTATATCAGATTTGGCATCTGCAGTAAGTAATCAAGGCCGGTTTATAGGAATACATTTTTTTTAATCCAGTACAAAAAATGCCTTTAGTTGAAATTGTTCAAGGAAAACAGACCTCAAATGAAACGGTTGCAATTGCGAAATCATTTGTTCAGCAGTTGGATAAAAACCCAGTAGTTATTAAAGATGCACCAGGTTTCATCGTTAACAGGCTGCTATTTACTATGATCAATGAAGCTTGTTATATGCTGGAGCAAGATATAGCTTCTGTACAGGATATAGATAGTGCTATGAAATTAGGGGCAAACTTTCCCATGGGGCCTTTTCAGCTCGCCGATCTCGTAGGCATAGATATTACTTACAATATCATTAATGAGTTGAGTACAGTTTTACCTGGATTCAAACCTCCTGCAGCAAAACTTAAAAAAATGATTGAAAAAGGAGACTTGGGAAGGAAAACAGGGAAGGGATTTTATCAGTATTAATCTATATGCTGTTCTCAGGAGGGAGTGAGTTTTTATAAGCAATAATAAAAATAGCAATATCGAAGAAATAAATATACAAGAATTAATGGATTATTATAACTACAAGGGGTTCTTTGGAAAACTGAAGTTATATTTTAAATTTTTAATAGATTGGATTCTGCAAACCCTTGCGCATATTTCTCCCCATCCGGGGCTAACTGCTGCATTTCACCGGATGAGGGGTGTCCGTATAGGAAAATGTGTTTACATTGGGCCGCGAGTCCATATCGATGGAGATTACCCACAATTGATAACAATAGAGGATTTTGTCAGCATAGGTATGAACACGATGATCTTTGCTCACTCCAATCCTACATGTTCAGTTGTTATTAAGGAAAAATTCTATCCCAGGAAAGTAGCTCCAACAACGATAAAAAAAAGGAGCTTGGGTTCCCCCTGGCTGTATCATTTTAGCCGGGGTCACAATTGGAGAAAACAGTGTGGTTGGTGCTGGAAGTGTTGTTACCAGAGATGTTGACCCGTATACGGTTGTAGCAGGCAATCCGGCAAAAGTGGTAAAAAAACTAGCTGAAGATCACACAGACAATACAAAAATTGAGGTAAAAAAGTGATAAACGCATTGAGCATAGATTTAGAATACTGGTGGTGCAGTGAGTTTTTAACAGAGTATTTGCCCGAAAAAAGAGATGACCAATTTCCCGAATCAGTAATTCCTTTGCTTGACTTGTTAGATAAGTATAAAACGAAAGCAACATTTTTTGTTTTAGGAGCAGTGGCAGAACATCACCCTGATTTAATTGAGGAAATATACAATAAAGGCCATGAGATTGCGTGCCATTCCTATTCGCATAAAACATTATACGAACTGGGAAGAGAAGGTTTTGAAAAAGAGATTATTAAATCATTAGAGTTAATTGGCAAGTACAACCCTATAGGTTTTTGGGCACCATCGTTTTCTATAAATAATGAAACAAAATGGGCTTTTGAGATTTTAGAGAAATATGGATTCAAGTATGATTCCAGTATATTTCCGATTAAGACGATGCTCTATGGTGTACCAAACGCTCCTGTAAGTATGTATAGACCATCAAAGAAAGATGTTTCTAAACATGATCCAAATGGTAAAATTGTTGAGTTCCCTTTAACAGTAATAAATATGGGTATGAATGTACCAATTGCTGGGGGGTTTTATCTTAGGGCATTGCCGTTCTGGTTTTTGAAGTGGGGTATAAAGAAAGTAAATCAGAGTAGGCCGGCGATTGTGTATATTCATCCTTGGGAAACATATTCTGGTACTCCGAGATTGGGCATTCCATTGTCTTCGAGATTTATCACATATTACGGTATAAATGGGGCTTTGAATAAATTCGGAAAGTTATTAAATGAATATGATTTTCAACCAGTAAAAGGGCTTTTATACAGTAGTTGATTATGTTATCCAAGAGGTGATCTAATGAGAATACTAATAACTTTAGATACAGATTGGATTAGAAGAAACCCTGCACAGCATCATCATATATCAGAACGACTAGTAATACGAGGCCATGAAGTAAGAGTAATTGATTATGAAGTGTTATGGTCAACAGAAGGCGAGAAAGAGCTGTATTCAAGAAAAGAGATATATAAGGACATAACAAAGATTTTTAGTAACGCGGGGGTTACTGTTGTCCGCCCAGGAATTGTTAAGATACCTTTGTTGGATTACGCTTCCATGTTAGTTACATACGAAAAAGAGATAAACAATCAAATAGATGATTTTAAACCGGATGTAATTATTGGCCATGGTTTACTAAGTAATTATTTGGCACTGAAATCAGCTAAGAAAAATAAAATACCACACATTGATCACATAATAGATGTCAATTCCACACTAATCCCATTCAAGTTCTTGCACCCGCTGGGGAGAAGGGCTGAAAGTATTGTTGCACAAGGTTCGGACTGTGTAATTGTGATCAATGAGGTTCTTAAGGATTATGCTGTTAGCATTGGAGCTGACCCTGATAAGATACATGTAATCAGGGCTGGGATAGATCCCGATAGATATAATACAAACATTGATGGAACAAAAATTAGGGATAAATATTCAATTAATAGAGATGACATTGTTTTGTTTTTCATGGGGTGGCTCTATAACTTTTCCGGACTAAAAGAAATCATAAAAGAGTTTTCCAAGATAGTTGACAAAAAACCAAATATTAAATTATTGATTGTGGGAGACGGGGATGCCTTTCTGGAACTACAGAAAATTATAAGCGATTACAGCATGGATAAGAACGTTATTATGGTGGGGAGGCAACCATTTGAGAAAATACCGGAGCATATAGCATCATCAGATATTTGTTTGTTACCGGCTTACAACAATGAAGTAATGAGAAATATAGTACCTATAAAGTTATATGAATATATGGCTGTAGGAAAACCAGTTATATCAACAAAGTTACCGGGTGTAATGAAAGAATTCGGTGAGAACAACGGGGTAGTTTATGTAGATCAACCAGAGGATGTTATTGCGAAAGCGATATATTTGGTAAGAAATGATCTACTGTGTGAGTTGGGTCAAAGGGCCCGGAAATTTGTAGCACAAAATAGTTGGGAGAAAATTACTGATGCTGTCGAAACGCTACTGGCAGATGTCGCAAAAAGCGGGGGTCAACGAAATTATGTCGAGAATTAATTGTTTGGAGGGCTATATGTGAAACTTAAGATTTTAGTAACAGGTGGTGCCGGTTTTATCGGTACAAACCTGGTCAATGAACTGACAAAGAGAGGCCATGAAGTAATTGCTCTGGACCTGTACCACACGGAACGAGACAATTACATCAGGGCTGATGTCAGCAATTACAGGCAGTTGCAAAGGGTCTTCGAAAAATGGAATTTTGATTATGTTTATCACCTGGCTGCCGAGTATGGGCGCTGGAACGGCGAAGACTACTATGAAAACCTGTGGTCAACCAATGTCATCGGCACCAAGCACTTAATCCGGCTGCAGGAGGAATTAAAGTTCCGGATGATCTTATTTTCATCTGCTGAGGTTTACGGTGACTATGATGGGACGATGAGTGAGGATGTTATGATAAATAATCCTATCAAGGACACCTATCAGATGAATGACTATGCCATCAGCAAGTGGGCAGGGGAATTGATGGTGAAAAACTCTGCCACGATGTTCGGAACGGAAACTGTTATCGTCAGGCCGGTTAACTGCTATGGCCCCCATGAACACTACACACCATACCGGGGATTTATCCCCAAGTTCATCTACCATGCTCTTTTCAAAAAGCCCTATGTGGTTTACAAGGGGCATAAAAGAATCATCGACTTTGTTGAAGATACCTGCAGTACCTTTGCTAATATCCTGGATAACTTCATTCCGGGTGAGGCCTACAATGTAGGAGGAAAAGCTGAGTGGGAGATGAGCATTGAGGAGTACTCTGAACTGATATTAAAAGCAGTAGGCAGGGACAGTTCTCTTGTTACCTACAAAGAGTCCGAACCATTTACGACGAAGGTCAAGCATATGGACTTCTCCAAAGCGGTAAAAGATTTAAAGCATGATCCTCAGGTTCCGCCGGAGGAGGGCATTCGGAGAACGGCAGAATGGATGAAGTGGTACTACAGAATCAATGAATAACTGATAAGGAGGCAGCACGGTGGAAAATATTTGTGACGCTTTTCAAGGTAAAACGGTGCTGGTAACCGGCGGTGCCGGCGCGGTAGGTAGCAATCTGGTCAAAAGGCTTGACGAACTAGAAACCAAAAAGATTATCATCCTGGACAACCTATCCTCTTCATATGAGTGGAATATCCCGCGTAGCCCCAAAGTCCTCTTTATCAAGGGAGATATTCTGGATGATGAGAAATTAAAGTGGGCATTTAAAGAAAAGCCGGATATTGTCTACCACCTGGCAGCTCACTTTGCCAACCAAAACTCAGTGGACAACCCGGAAACAGATCTGATGGTCAATGGTATGGGAATTCTTAAAGTACTGCAGTATGCCCATCTGGTACAGGTGGAAAGGTTCATCTACTCATCCTCCGGGTGTGGCATCTATGGCCCAGACTCCACTATGCCTTTTCAGGAGCATGATACCTCAATGCAGCTGTATACCCCTTACCAGGTGACAAAGATGCTGGGAGAACTTTATACAAACTATTTTCATAACCTTTATGGCTTGCCAATCGTCAATGCCAGATTTTTCAACAGCTATGGCCCCGGGGAAGTGCCAGGCCAGTACAGAAATGTGATCCCCAACTTCTTCTACTGGGCGATGCACGGACAGCCCCTGCCGATCACTGGATCCGGTGAGGAGACCAGGGATTTTACCTATGTAGGAGATATAGTAAATGGGCTGCTGGCTATGGCTTATTATAAGGAAGCGGTTGGAGAATCGATCAACCTGGGAGCAGGCAGGGAAATTATGATCAAAGATCTTGCTCAATGGATCAATGAAATCTCAGATAATAAGGCAGGTATCGTCTTCAAAGAGAGAAGAGATTGGGATAAGAAGAATAGGCTTCTTTCTTGTATTGATAAGGCTAAGAGAATTCTTAAATATGATCCTCAGATGGAATTCAAAGAAGGGTTGAAGAGTGTATATAAGTGGTTCCTGGAGAACCGGGCGAATATTGAAAGAAGTGCGGAGTTCTAAAGAAGATGAAGATACTTGTTGTGCAGGAATCGGACTGGCTCCGTAAAGGCCTGAAAAAATACTAAGTGGGGATGTAGTGTGTACAAAATAGCGATATTAAACACCACACATTTTGAAAATAAGGGCAGTATGGGACGATTAGAAGGCTTGATAAGCTGTTTGGAACAAACCATTCCAGGTTGTGAGATTACTATCTTACATCGATATTTTAAGCAGGATGAGCAAAGCCTGAGCAAGCAGTTAATAGCTAAGTATAATTCTTTGGAAATAATAGAACATCCCTGGTACAGAGAATCCAACAGCTCAATTATGACTGCGATAAGTTCCTTAATCCGCTGCTTCTTTTTAAAGTTCCGAAATGCATCTTTAAAATTTCAGCTGCAGCAGTATGATGCCATTGTGGATTTAAATTTAATAGAACCCGATAAGTTTACTGATAAGGTGAGCTTAACAAGTTTGGTAGGAAATTTATTAACCTTACTAAACATTTCATCAGCTAATATTACAGATAAACCGATAATTGTTTGTTCGGCAACTGTTGGCCCCTATGAGAATAACTTTTTAAGAAATGTAGCAAAGCGGGTTCTAAATAAGGTTGACCTAATAACTTTACGAGAGCATTACAGCCAGGACTATTTATCTTATATTGGGATTGATAAACCGCAAATAGTGCTTACTGCTGATTTGGCATTTCTGTTGGAGCCTCCGGATATGTCTGAGATACCTGCAATTTTAGATGAAATAGAAGTCTCTTTAGCAGACAGGCCACTTGTGGGAATTGGTCCTACGGCGATGATGGATCCTTCTCTGCCAGAGGGGAATATATAAGATTTATGGCTGATATAAGTGAATACTTAATAAGCAACAAAGGCGCAACGATTATTTATATAGCACACACTTACCAGGATAGGGGCATAGCTGAAGCAGTATATAAGGAAATTAACAACAAGGAAAAAGCAAGAATACTTCCTTTTGAATTATCCGCTGAGGAAACTAAAGGTGTTATAGGATCCTGTGATCTGTTCATTTGTTCCAGGTTTCATGCCCTTGTTGCATCAACATCACTGGGTATTCCCACTATTGGGATTGTGGCCTATAGCCGAAATAAATTTCACGGTATTATCGGCGATATGATGGGGCAAGAGGAGTACCTGATAGATATTGACAATAATTTTGAATACAATGCCTATCTTACGAAATTGAAAGGTAAAATCAACGAAATATTAAAAAATAAAAGCTATATTAGCGACGGGCTCAAAGAAAGATATAAATTTGCTCGCAAGCAAACTTTACTAAATGGTGAACTAATAAAAGAAATGATAGATAAAGGGCATACAGGCGATTATGAAAATTGACAGCGTTTTAGACAGCGGGCTTTGTTGTGGCTGCGGAACGTGTGCGGGAATATGTCCGCAAAGTGCTATAGAAATGGTTGTAGACCATAACAAGGGCATATATATTCCCGTTATTGATGTAAATAAATGCAAAGAATGTGGTCTTTGCTATAAAGTTTGCCCTGGCCACGCTGTTAATTTTGATGAATTAAACAAAGATTTGTTTGGTAAAAGCCCAAGTGATATCCGGCTTGGAAATTATGAGAACTGTTATATCGGGCATGCCGTTAACGATAATATAAGATTCAATGCTTCATCAGGCGGGGTAGTAACTGCACTATTAGCCTTTGCTTTAGAACAAGGAATAATTAATGGTGCAGTTGTAACAAGGATGAGTAAGGAAAGAGTTTTAGAGCCGGAACCCTTTATTGCTAGAACAAAAGAGGAACTGGTTGAAGCCTCAAAGTCAAAATACTGCCCTGTACCGGTTAATGTTGTGTTGAATGATATTTTGAATTCTAAAGATGACGAAAGATTTGCAGTTGTCGGCCTTCCATGTCATATTCACGGAATACGGAAAGCTCAATCTAGAAATAAAAAACTGCAGAAGAAAATTGTCTTCTTTATTGGGTTAATATGTTCCCATACCGACACTCTCTGGCAAGTCAAAAGTTTGGTAGAGAGATTAGATATTAGAGAGCAGGATATAGAAAATATTGAATTCAGAGGCCATGGGTGGCCTGGCAGATTCGCGGCGGTTTTAAAGAACGGCGATACTGTTACAATTTCATTTTCTGAAGCAATGATGCAGCATAACTTATGGTTTAATGCAGTGCCGCGCTGTTTGTTATGCTGTGATCTAACTTCTGAACTGGCTGATATTTCTTGTGGAGATCCCTGGATACCGAAAGTTACCGCCAATGAAACTATGGGGAAAACACTCATTATATCGAGATCAAAATCGGGTGAGCGTATCTGTCAGGACGCATGTAACAGTTACATTGACTTTAAAGAAATATCTCCTGAAAAGGTTAAGCAGGCGTCAGATATGATGATAACCAAAAAAAGAGATGTTAACGCACGTTTTATTTTCAGGAGAATGTTTAAGAGGGAGATTCCGGTTTATAATACAAGGCTTCTTAAACCGAATTTTGTTAGTTATTTGCGTAGTTTGTTTATTCATTTTAATTCTGGTATATCTAATACATCATATTTGAGAAAGATGATCTTATTCGTTAGCATGTTTGGAGAGGATGCTCTTTTCAGTAGTAAGGAGACAGAAATAATGAAGATACTTCAAATGATTCCGGCTTTTTATCCGGCGGTGGCGTTATGGGGGGACGGTAAAATCAGCATACTATCTGTCGAAAGAACTTGTTAGTTAAAAAAGGGCATGAGGTAACAGTTTATACCAGTGATACACTTGATGAGTTTCAAAGGATTGAAGATGACATAGCACATTATGATGGTATTAATGTTCATTATTTTAAAAACCTTAGCAATAGGTTGGCTTGGCACAGGTTTGTTTTGAATCCAGGTGTTATTTCAGCTTTGCGCAGGAATTTAAGAGACTATGATGTTATTCACCTTCACGGATATCGAAACTTTCAAAATATATTTGTTCATTATTATGCTGAAAAATATAATGTTCCTTATATCCTACAGGCACGTGGTTCTTTACCATATCATAATCAAAAAAGTTTAATAAAAAAGAGTTTCGATTTCTTATTTGGTAATAGATTATTGAGAGATGCAAAAAAAGTCATAGCCTTAACAAAGATGGAGGTTGATCAATATATAAATTTGGGCGTTCCCGAAACTAATATTGAGTTAATTCCAAATGGTATTGATTTTAGTGAATATCAATGTCTCCCTCAGAAAGGCCATTTTAGAAGAAGGTTCGGCATACATAATAAAGAAAAAATAGTTTTGTTTCTAGGAAGGATACATGAAATAAAAGGTATTGATTTGTTAATTGATGCTTTCTCGTTAATTATGAAAGAATTTACAGATGTGAAGTTGGTTATTGCTGGGCCTGATGATGGGTACCTATCAATTATTAAGAATCAAATTGATACTTTAAGAATTCATGACAAAGTATTATTCACTGGTCCCCTTTATGCTCAAGATAAAATAACTGCTTATGTTGATGCTGATATATATGTATTACCATCTCGATATGAGGTTTTTGGGAATACAATCCTAGAGGCATATGCATGTGGTACTCCAGTAATAGTTACAGATAGATGTGGAATATCTGACTTTGTAAAAAATGTTGGTTTCGTTGTCCAGTTTGATAAAAATGAACTGAGGGATGCTATTTTGGCCATTTTGAAAGACCGAGATTTAAGAGTAAGGCTTGGTCTAGAAGGTAAAGAACTAGTTAAAAAACAGTTTGATTTGAATCAGATTATTGCTTGTTTTGAAGAGGTTTATAAAAATGAAGCTCATTCTAGTATATAATACCCTGTTCAGTAGGATGGATTAAAAATGGAAGAATCGTATATATTAATTACTCCTGCGAAAAATGAAGAAACAAACTTGAAGGAACTTATTAAATCGATCAATGAACAAAAGATAAGACGATGGTAGTCAAGATAACACCCCTATAATTTTGCGCAAAGCCTCGTTAAAATATGAATATGGCAAGCTCGGGGAGAAAAACCACTCTCCTCGCAAAGGTACCGGTTACCACCCGTCTTTTGTCGAATGCGGTTGTCAACTCAAAACAGATCCATTGATCATGGAACCGGCGCTCAGCATGTCATTAACTGGTATTACTGACTTATAAAGAATGTTAGTTGCGTTGTCAACTTTGATAAAGTGAACTGAAGGATGCTATTTTGGTTCTTTTGAAAAACTGAGATTTAAGGGAAAGGCTTGGCCAAGAAAAATAATAGTATAAGAAAAATTTAGTTTGAATCAGATTATTGCCTGTTTTGAACAGGTTAATAGTAACTGTATCTATAGTTTATTATAATTAGCTGAGTGATTAAAAGGAATAAAATGCTTATAAAAATTCAGATAAGGAAATCGGAGTTGATTGAGTGGTGCTGTCAACTGTTTCTGTTATAACACCAACGTATAATCACGAAAAATATATTGGTCAATGTATAGAAAGTGTGTTAGAACAGACATTTACTAACTGGGAAATGATCATTATTGATGATGGTAGTACAGATAATACTCAAAAAATTATCTCAAAATACCGGGATGCTAGAATTAAGTATATTTACCAAAAAAACATAGGCCCATATAGATTAGGAGAAACCTATAATAAAGCACTTTCTTTATCTAAAGGAGATTTAATAGCAATTTTAGAAGGAGACGATATTTGGCCACCTGATAAACTTGAAAAACAAATATCAGTATTTGATGATCCCGAAATAGTATTATCACATGGTAATTATGAACTTGTTTATCTCAAAAATGGAGTACTAAATTTTAAACCAGGATATGTACGACAGATAAATAACATTTTAAATAACGAACCTGTTGGGACCTCATTATACGGATTAGTAGATGGTATTGTTCCTGTTGCAGTGACAATTATGATTCGGAAATCAGCGCTTATTAAAATTGGAGGTTTCAAATATGCTGATTATTTACCATGTGTAGATTTACCAACAGAACTTGAATTATCTCTCATGGGCAAGTTTAAATATATACCAACGCTATTAGGATATTTTAGAAGACATAAAAACTCTATTACACATAATCTCAGAAAAGATAATAATAATTTTAATAGATTTAAATATGTTAATAAGTTTGTTAAGTTAAATAAAAAAAAAAATAATGCAATTAGGAATATCCTTGGACAAAATAGAAAAACAGATGAAGGAAAGTATTAAAATCGGATCATTTGGGGGGAACTATATTATCAATGGTAAAGAGTTGCTTGAATTAGGTGATAACACTAGTTCAAGAGAAGCATTTAAAAAAAGTACTATCTCTTAAGAATCCTGTATCATATAAAATGCTTGCTTGTTTGGGCATAGTTAGTACATATTTAGGATTAAACTTATGTGAAAGTACAACGCGATTATATTGGGATATATGTAAAATATTTAACCACAATAAATAAAAGAGCCGAAAGGTGTTGGTTGAGAGGAGAAAACATGCATATCGTACTCAATACATTTGAAGAAACAAAGAAATTTATTAATTCAGTTTTCGTTGATAGAGAAATAAAATTTATTGCTTCATCTACCTCCCATTGGCATGCTTTAGGTATAGACGCTGAAATAAATAGTAATGAAGAACTGAAGCAATCTGGAGGAATTATTTTTATTTCACCTCATCCAAAGGACGGCTTTCTTATAGACTCTAATGATTTTATATGTTCAAGGAGCCCTAAAATTAAAATTGCTATGGTTAATCCTATACAAACGCGCCCACATGAATTGATAAGATTAACAATTAAGCTTATCATAAATAAAATTAAAAATAAAACGAATACTTTTTATCTATTATCCCCCATGACTCCTAAATTGCTATCTCTTCGATTATTTACAGAAACATTTCTTGTTAATAGTTGTCAATTAAATTATATTTTAATTGACGAAGGGATAGGTACCTATTTATCAAGCTCTATTTGGAAAAGAGTTCAAAAAGATGATAAAAGTAATTATGATATATTCGGAAATATAATTATACAATTAAAAAACGGGATATTTAGAGTATTTAATTCATTTATTATTTATAAGTGTATATCTGTTGAAAATAGATTTTTATTTAATAATGTAAAAAACAATTTAAGAGTTAATGCTACAGTCAGGGATAACTATAATAAACTATTATTAGCAAACGCTAACCAATATCCATTACAGGGACCAGTTGCGTTATTTGTTACGAATCCGTATTCTGAATATAACTATGTAGATGTGATTGATGAGTATAATAATATAGTCAAAAAAATTGTACAGTTATTAATTAAAAATGGATTTAAAGTCATAATAAAACCTCACCCGAGGGAAGATCCTAATAAATATCAAAAATTAATTAATAAAAATAACAATGGTAATATAAAAATATTAAATAAAAATAAACCTATAGAAAAAGAAATAGTACTTATAAAACCATCAGTAATTGTTGGTTTTATGAGTACTGCATTGCTTACTGCTAAGGTAATATTTAATATACCTGCATTTACCGCAGTTAAATATTTTTTTTGAAGTACCTCATGATAATTTTTTGGATGTTTATTTTGAGGAATTTAATTTATTAACTAAGGATTTTATAAAAGATATTAAATTGATGTGAACAGGTGGGAGTATTTTTTGAATAATAAAAAAAATTAGCTTTTTTAATTATTAACATTAATCTTAGCTGCTAATATGTCTATCATATATGATATTAGGTTAATAAGGCCTGTACTTACTTTTATTTGTTACTCTATTTTACCTGGGTTTTTAATATTATCATTTTTCCCACAATTAACTTCAAAAGATAATAAAAATATAATAATTATTGCTATTGGCTTGGGAATAGCTTTTTTCATGTTAAATGGAATGTTAATAAATCTCGTATTAACTTTTTTCAAAATTGATCAACCATTAGCTTTATATATTATATTGCCAATAATGACTCTTATAGTTTTATTACTCAACTTTCGCAGCAACAAATAGCCAGTCGTTCCTTGAAAAACGAGGGTAAATTGCCGATTAAGTAGTCAATCAACCTGCGGATCTCCTGCTCAGCCAGTTGCAGCCGCTCGCCTAGGAACTGCTCTAACAGAGTGAGGAGTTTCTGGAGCGCGTCTGCCAGGCTAATGTCCTTGAGCTCATCACAACAGATGTAGAACAATTGGCCGATGGTTCTCGGGTCTTCACCGTTTCGGCTTTCAAGGGAAAGCATGATG
>NZ_CDRZ01000047.1 GCF_000946815.1 Syntrophaceticus schinkii
CACTGCCTACACCCCGTATATTGTGAATATTTACGATGTCAGGGTAAGAATCTTTGCGTGAGCTCCGTGAATAATGACTACGGAGAGCCGTATGCGTTAATAGCGCACGTACGGTTCGATGAGGGGTGAGGGGATACGAACGTGCTAGGCCAGTAGCGCACGGCCGGGATACTAAGGCACTGCCAGACGAAAGGGGCAGTATAACGGACTGTCCTGACCTAAACGCTACCAGGCGGCATGAGACCCCGCCTACTCTACTTTCGGTTATACGAAAGTAAATTACTCAAGCCTGACCCCACGAAAGGAGTGTTGTAGTTGAAGAAGTATAAAATTACCTTGATTCCCGGCGATGGCACGGGTCCGGATGTTATCAGAGCCGCACGCATTGTCCTGGATGCAGCAAATGTTGGGATAGAGTGGGATGTCGTGGACGCGGGGGAGGGTGTCATCGAAGAGTACGGCACACCCTTGCCAGATCATGTCTTAGATTCTATCAGACGCAACAAGATCGCCTTGAAGGGACCCTTGACAACACCAATTGGGACAGGTTTCCGCAGTGTCAATGTTGCCCTGCGTAAAAAGCTCGACCTTTTTGCCAATGTCAGACCAGCCAGGAGTCTTCCCGCTGTAAAGACACGCTACGAAGATGTGGATATTATTGTGGTGCGTGAAAATACAGAAGACCTCTATGCGGGGATCGAGCATATGGTGGGAAAAGATGCGGCAGAGAGCATCAAAATCATCACACGTGCCGGATCAGAGCGCATTGTGCGTTTCGCTTTTGAGTATGCACGGCGTGAGGGACGCAAAAAGGTCACTGCAGTGCACAAAGCCAACATCATGAAGTGCACAGATGGCCTGTTCCTGGATGTAGCACGACAGATAGCCAAGGAATATACGGATATTGAATTTGAAGACCGCATCGTCGACGCCTGCTCCATGAAAATTGTCCAAAGGCCTGAAGAGCTTGATGTTTTGGTCATGCCTAACCTCTACGGAGATATCCTTTCCGATATTTGCGCGGGGCTGATCGGTGGACTGGGTGTGGCTCCCGGAGCCAATATCGGTACAGATTACGCCGTCTTTGAACCCGTTCACGGCAGTGCTCCCAAATATACCGGGATGGATAAGGTGAATCCCCTGGCAACCATCCTCTCCGGTGTGATGATGCTCAAGCACCTGGGTGAGAAGGATGCCGCTGACCGAGTGATGAAGGCCATAGATGAGGTCCTCACAGAAGGGAAATACCTCACCTACGACCTGGGCGGCAGTGCCAAATCATCAGAGATGGGAAAAGCCATCGCCGAGAAATTGTAGTGACCGCTGTTTAGAGGCCACGAAAACTGCCCTGTATTGGTGAATGCACTCTAAACAGTAGCAAAGAACTTTTCACGGCTAAGAAAACAAGTAGGGAAGCACGAGTAATATCTCTTTGCATCCCTACTTTTTTTATACGGTTTCAGAAAATGGATCAAGAGAACCATCCCTCCGATCCATTTAAATCACAAGAAGCGTTCCCGTGGCAGGTTTTTGTGACCAGCCAAGGTGACCGTCCCCGTGGCGGGTCCCGTGGCGGGTCAGGGAATTAAAAGGATGGCAATTCCAACAGAAACTAATAAGAGGCTTTGGCCAGGTCTGATGGGTGGATGTTGAATTGGTGCAGAACTTTTGTTTTCCCATCATAGCCGCGGGAGAGCATTGCTCGGATCACTCGTTCTGCTCGTTCATGAGCGCGGATAAAGATCATGCCAATGAACATACCCATAGTGCGCAGGAAAGAGAGGCTCAACTTGTTCTGGAAGCACCTGGCGGCCTGGGCTCTCTGCATCCTGCGTATTTCGTCCATTAAAACGAAAATATACCTGTAAGTAAAGGCGAAAACCTGCAGGAGATTGGATGGCACCTTGATGCTCTCCATGGCGTTGATTGCCTCGTCGAAGCGCATGGTTCCCAACATCGGGAAAATGAGCAGAACCATAGCCAGCGGGCGCAGGAAAAGGAGGGCGGCTTTCTTGCACCCTCCTTCTGTCACCGTCAAAAATGCCACCTTTGCCAGGACAGGCCCCTCCTGGTAGGAGAAGAGGATGATCACACAAAGGGGCAGCAGAAAATAGATGACATATTTTACCTGACCAAGGACAAACCCCAGCGGGATACGAGAAATAATTACCAGAACACCTGTTGCAACCAGAGCTGCCAAAGCAGAACTCGGTTTTCCGGTGGCAGCAATTGTACACAGAAAGATAATGCAGGAGATGATCTTCACCCGCGGGTCCCAGTTGTGGACAGGGGAATTTAATTCCGCATAGCGTTCAAGTTCTGGGCTTCTCATTCTTTCTTCTCGGCGCTTTTCGCTTTCAGACCCAGGTAGCCCATGGTGATTCCGGCAAAGCCGAGGAGGTAGCCGATCCCGGAAACCACCTTATAATAGAGGGGTATCTCACCGGCGCTCTTCAGGTCACCGTTAAAATAAACACTTTCCCCGATATGCCCTGAATGCTCTGTTTTTATTGTCCACTCCACCCCCTGTTCTTGAGGCTGGAACAGGAAGACACCGTTCTCATCTGTCTTGCCTTCCTGGCAGAGGGTTCCATCTGCTCTGTAAACCTTGACCTCAGCATTGGGAGCGGATACCCCACCCCCGAAGGTAACTTTAAGCTCCATATCTCTTGCCTTGATCGCCAGGGGTACGGCATGGGCATCCAAGCGCGGCACAGCAACAAAACATGCCAGCCCCCAGATGAGGCAGCAGATTACTGCCAGAACAGCAGGTCTTTTCATGAATAAAACTCCTTTCCTAGACTGATCTCCAATAGCTCAGGCTTGACTTTCCCTACATACTCAGCGAAGAAAAAGCAGACAACAGCTTCAATAACCATGATGGGGAGATGGGAAATAACAGCAAGAGGCACCACATTTTGAAATCCTTTCCCAGCCATCAGCAGGCACAAAGAAAAAAGCAGTGTCCCTAAAGCGATAGCTATCCCACCGGCCAGGGCGGCAAAGATCCCCAGTTTATGCTTGATGTGTGTTTTTTGACCCGCCCGGAAGATCCCCCAGGCGGCCAGTGCGGGTACTCCCATAATTACAGCATTGATTCCGATGGTTGTGAAACCTCCGAACTGAAAAAGAACCGCCTGCAGGGTAAGGGCAACAACAATTGCAGGGAAAGAGAGGATCCCCAGAGTGATTCCTGCCAGGCCGTTGAGGATGAAATGAGCGCTGACTGGGCCGATAGGAACGTGGAGCAAAGAGGCGACGAAAACCGCTGCTGTGACCAGGGAAATATAGGGGATATCCTCTGCATTGGTTTTCTTGCTAAGGGTCCACAGGGCAAGTGTTCCTGAAAAGACATTGCCTGAAATCCAGAGGTAAGCTGGCAGTACACCATCTGCAATATGCATCTTCACTCTCCTTTCTGATTTTGAGCAGCTATTTTATCTAAATGTCATTCAAAAATAGCGCCAGGCACCGGTTCCACTTGCATTCAAAACGGTGTCAGGCAAATCTTATGGCAACAGCAATACTGCCCTTAAAGACCATCTCAACCCGGCATATTATGAAAAAAGCGGCAACAGTATCATCCTCAATGACTGCCCAGCCCAGCAGATCCGGCATTTGTTAAAAGCACGACATTATCACGCCGCCAGTCTTCCATAACTGGAAATAATGGCACTGACCATTGTGGAGGCAACAAATCCTACAAGTGCCCCGAGAAACAGTATCAACGCCGGTTCCACAAAAGCAACCAGGCGGTTCAATTGGGTTTCCAGGAGATCCCGAAACATATCCGCGATCATAGACAGAGAGGAATCGATGCTTCCAGTCTCTTCACCTACCCGAACGGAAGTGCCTACTACCGGGGGGAAGACATTGGTGGCTTTCAAGAGGGGGGCGGAGAGGTCATCTCCTCTCAGTACACGCTCCGCCATTTCCTGAATCACCCTTTTGGCCGCGTGGTTGCCGGTGCTTTCGTCTATTATTCTTAGTGCATCTAAGATAGGCACTCCGCTTTCCAACAGCACAGAGAGCACCCGGGTAAAATGGTAAACAAGTGCATATTGGAATACAGTCCCAAAAAGAGGCAGGTGCAGCTTAAAGAGGTCGATATAATACCTTGTTGTGGGCAGTAAATAGCAGATAACTATGATGCCTGCAGCAATTCCTATCCCCAGCAGTATTTTGGGAGCATAGATGGGGAAGCCTTCTGCAAGTGCAATCATCAGCTCTACATTCCAGCTCAATTTACCCCCCATAGATGTAATAAAGGGCATCATTCTGGGAAAAACATACCAGATCAGGAATACTGCGGCTGCCGGCACTGCCAGCAGTACGATTGTCGGATAGATGAGGCTGGTGATCACCCTCCTGGAGATATGGATCCTTTCTTCCATCAGGCTGATCACAGAATCCAGGGATTCTTCCAAAAGGCCGGTTGCCTCACCCACTTGAATCATGCTTGTTATGTATTTGGGAAAGGTTCTGGGAAATATGGACATCGCCTCACTCAACACCCTGCCGGCCTCCACCTCCCTCTGTAAAACGGACAGGATATGTTTCAGCTTGCGCTTTTTCGTCTGCTCTGCCAACAGGGAGAGGGTAACCACCAGGGTGATGCCGCTGCGCAGCATGGCGGCCATCTGCTTGAAAATAATCACGATATCGTTTTGCTTGACCACACCCAACCGCATCAAGATATCCCCTTCAGGGGCGCCGGAGGCTGTAGAATGCTCATCAGCCGGCTCCTGTTCATGCAGTTTGGTGATCACGAGGTCTCTGCTCCTCAGCACAGTGGCAGCTTCAGTTATTGTTGTCACTGTGAGGCTTCCTTGCACAGGTTTGCCCCGCAGGTCGAGGGCTTCATAATTAAATCTGGGCATCTTATTGCTTTCACCTACAATTCTCTGGTAACTTTGAGAACCTCTGCTGGTGTGGAGATTCCTCGCAGCATCTTTTGTAAAGCGTCCTCTCGCAGTGTTCTCATGGCAAGTGTGCCGCGGGCATACTCCCTGATAGCTGCGGCATTTGCTCCATCCGAGATCATTCTTCTCAGCTGACGATCCATGGACAGCAGTTCAAAGACACCTGTTCTCCCCCGGTAGCCTGTACCATGGCATAGAACACACCCGCTGCTTTGAAAAATATCATGTTCTTCACCCTCATCCAGGCCGAGGGCGGCCAGTTCCTCCTGGGAAGGGGTATACTTCTGCCTGCAGTCGGGACAGACGATTCTGATCAACCGCTGGGCAAGCACTCCCCGCAGGGCCGAAGCCACCAGGTAGCGCTCACACCCCATGTCCACCAAACGCTCAACTGCACTGGGGGCATCATTGGTGTGCAGGCTGGAAAGGACCAGGTGCCCGCTGAGGGCGGCCTGCAGGGTGAGGCGGGCGGTTTCCCCATCGCGGATCTCTCCCACCATGATGATATCGGGATCCTGCCGCAGTATTGCTTTTAAGGCTACACAGTAGGCGTATTTTTTGGCGGCGGTGTGATCGATCTGGGTTTGGGTTATCCCTTCCATCTGTATCTCTGATGGGTCCTCAACAGTTGTGATGTTAACGCAGTCTGAACGCAAGTGCCTTAAAGCAGCGTACAGTGTAAATGTTTTTCCGCTCCCACTGGGTCCTGTCACCAGGATCGAATCCGTGGGGCGAATGCAGGGTTTTCAGAAAGCCTCACTGGTATTGGGTTCCATTCCCAGATCCTTTATGGTAAAGATATCTTCACGGGAGGGAAGCAGCCGCAGGACAACCTTCTCCCCGCGGGAGCAGGGGAGGCTGGAGACACGGATATTGGTGGCATAGCCGTTGTTATTGAATCAGGGAATCCGGTACCATCCTGGGGCTTGCGGTTTTCAGCGTATGTTCATATTACCCAGTACCTTAAGCCGCGATATGATCGATGGTGCAGATGCCGGGGGAAGTTTTTCCACAGTTTTGAGCATTCCGTCAATGCGCAGGCGCACCCGCAGATGGTCGCGGTCAGGTTCCAGGTGCACATCTGAGGCCCGCATATTGATTGCTTTAGCCAGCAAGCCGTCCAGCAGATTGACCGCATAATCCGGGGACAGCAACTGGGCATCTTCCACTGTAAAGTCACCATCATGTGGGGGTTCATCATAGATGGCCTGCAGGACGCTGGAAAGATCCGAGGGTTTCATCATCACCAGGTGGACCCTTTTTCCGGAAACCCTTCTCAGGTTTTCAACCACCATCCCGCTCACCTGATCAGTACAGGCCACGAAGAGATTGCCCTCTTTTAAGGATACAGGAGCGATATTGTACTTGTAGGCAAGTTGTTTTGGAATAAGTGCTAACAGCTCTTCTGTGATCTCTATATCACTGGCCGGGAAGACATCCATTTGGAAATATTCCGCCAGGAGTGAGGTGAATCTGCACTCATCAAGTATTCCCTGCTCCATCAATGTTTCCCCAAGCTTTTTTCCGGAAACCTGCTGGGCCTTGACAGCTGCTGTCAGTTCCTCTCGTTGTATCACTTCTTTTTCCAGGAGAAAGTCTCCAAATTTTTTGCGCTTCAACATGATCCCTCCTTTTAAGAAGTACGTAGTTATTCGGAAACTCACAAGAGAGTCTCCACACTGCTTTGCAGTTTGGAGATTTTTGTTTCACCTCCAAAATATCTGGACAACTTCATATAGCGATAACAAGAGATATCGAAAGAAAGAAGGCGTAAAGCAGGATAATTAAAATAAATATGACCAAATATTGCACTTGACATTTGCCGAACCGCCCCAAAATCGAAATGGAGGCATTAATTGCCATACATCCCATTTCGATACAGGAGATGGTTTCTTTGCTCGGTTACTGGCGTCCTCACAGTGAATTCCAGACGTGGTTGGAACAAAAACTTTTATCTCTTCTGCCTGTGTTTGAATCCCAAATACTTTTTTATGAGGATATTCTAGAAAAAATCTATATCCTTAACCTGGATAAGCTTCTCCCTTTGGTCTTGGACCGCTATTCTCACACAGGAAGGCCAGCCAAGTGCCAACCGGAAATATTTCGCGCTTTAGTGATTATGGTCCATTTAAAAGAACCAATTACCTCTTTTGTCAAACGCTTAAAGGCTGAACCCGTCTTAGCTGTTGCTTGTGGTTTTGAGCCGGGTTCGGTACCCGGTGTTGGCACTTTTTATGATTATCTAAACAGGTTTTGGTTAGGGCATGAGCCAGTTAGGGTCCTGCGTGAACCAGAGAAACGTAATAAGAAACCGGATAAGGGTGAAAAGCTCCCTGATAAAATCCCAGGCCTTGTTACTGAATTGGTGAATAAGGTACTTAATGA
>NZ_CDRZ01000048.1 GCF_000946815.1 Syntrophaceticus schinkii
TGCGCACAGCATCTCCATTAACAGTGAGGTATTCCGGTATGTCTAACTCCACCTTGATCCCTTTTTCGACCCAACACCGACTGTATTTATCCAGAACACTCTCTATTAGGATGATAAATTAAAAGCCGTTTTATCCAGCTTGAAAGATCCGGATTCTATCTGGGATAAATCAAGCAGTTCCTTGACCAGCCTGTTCATCTTGCTGGCTTCATCCATAATCACATCACAATAATAATTCTTGTTTTCCTCATCCTCATTGATGTTTAATTTCAAACCTTCTGCATACCCCTGAATCAAAGCAATCGGGGTTTTTAATTCATGGGATACATTATTGATGAATTCCTTTCTCATTTTGTCGATCCTTCGTTCCTGTTCAATATCTGCCTTTAATTTTTTGTTTGCTTCTGTCAGACTGAAAATCGCCTTATCCAGTTGGTCAGAAAGAGAATTGATGCTTTTACCCAGCTGTCCTACTTCATCATCGGACTGCACTGCATATTTTTTGCTGAAGTCCAATTTAGACATTCTCTGAGCGATATCATTGAGCTGGAGAATCGGTTTTGTGAAGCTTCTGGCAAACAAAAATACCGCAACCCCACCGATAACAATAGTGATCAGACCGGTAAACAGGAAAAATTTATTGGCGATAGCAGTGCTCTCACCTATAGCTGCCAATGGTGTGCTTAACACCAAAACTTCGTTATTCTCCAGTCTGGAAGCGAGGACTAAAAACTTTGTTTCTAATCTGGTGTCCTTGAGAATACCGGTAAAGTACTCCCCTTTTGCTAAAGCATTCAGTTTTGGTTGTACGGAGAGTAGTATGGAGGGCTGCTCAATAATTCTCATAGAGGTGCTGTAGATCAATTGATAGTCCTGGTCGATAAAGAAAATGCTCAGCCCTTTATTTTGTTCTAATTTTTCCAGTTCCAAAGATAGTTTCAGGGGATTACCTTGATATTTTTTGCTGATCTGCTTATTGATCTCTAACAAAGACTGTTTCTTTTGCCACAGATAATATTGTCCGAGGTATTGTGAGTTTAGGAGCAGGGATAAAGCGACAAAAAATATGATCAAGCAGCTAATACTCAGAAAAAGCCTGGTTCTGATAGAATGCTTCATTTTTTCACCTCAAATCTATAGCCTAACCCCCTGACAGTTTGTATCAGTTCATTTTTGTCACCCAGCTTAGATCTGAGTTTTTTGATATGAGTATCTATTGTTCTTCCATCACCGAAATAATCGTAATCCCAAACCGCATTCAAGATCTGCTCGCGGCTCAGGGCGATACCCGCATTTTCCGCCAAGTACAGCAGCAGGTCAAACTCCTTAGGACTCAATTCGATCTCTTTGCCGTCCAGGTAGACTTGTCGCCCCGGATTGTCTATTTCCAGCCCATCAAAGCTTTTAACTGCCTTATTATTTTCGGTGCGCTTCAACAATGCCTGTACCCTGGCGGCCAGTATTTTAAGACTGAACGGCTTGGCGATATACTCATCTGCACCAAGGTCAAAGCCAAAAAGCTCATCAGATTCTTCTCCCCTTGCGGTCAGCATGATAATGGGCACCTGTGATGTTTTTCTGATTTCGCGGCAGACAGCCCATCCATCGTACTCAGGCATCATGACATCCAGTATGATCAGATCGATATCTGATTGAGCCATAAACAGATCCAAAGCCTCACGCCCATCAGCGGCTTCGGTCACTGCGTATCCCTGTTTTTTTAGGAAATCCCCGACTAATCTCCTCATCCGGTCCTCATCATCTACAATCAATATCTTACTGGCCACCATTCTCACCTTCCTTAATCAGCTTCGCTTTATGGCTCAGTTTGGTCTCTTTGCCCTTCCAGATAGATTTGCTGTCCTGGCTGGTCAACTTCCAGGCCTTCAAATCTTTTAACTTCCTTAATATTATCGGTTCGCTTTAACCCGGTTAGAAGCACTAATGCCTCTCTTATATTAAAACAGCCCGAAAACCTAACTTCAAGGCCAGGTTAATAAAAGGGAATGGGGTGACTTTTGGCGTCACCCCACTCTTTATCTATTGAAACTGGGGGATGTTCATTATTTCGGAAAGGATAGTGAATTATTGCTTTGGTTATGCGTATAGCCTTTTTGCTTACCTCTGTTCTGGCCTTTGCCATGTTGGGTATCTGGCCCCCATACCGCTGCTGCATAGCAAGTGATTAAAGATATCAGAATTATGCTTATTAAAATAACAACCTTCTTTTTGTCACTGCCTATCCTTTTTGTCAGCGAAGCGATCCAATCGGAGTGCAATAGTAAATGAACTACAATGACAGCTGCCATCACATATCCGATCCATATATGTAAGGGCCTAATATAGGTTAGAGCGGAGATGCTGAATTCAGGCCTCAGATGCAACAGGATTCCGGTAATTAAACATGCAAAGCCAGTTATAAATAAGGAGATATCTAAAAAGTAATTTCTTTCGCTTCTGTTAACCATGTGATCACGTGCTTTCTGTTATCATAGTTTAACCATCGAATGTGTCTATTTTGTGAAAATAAGGCGAAGAATATGTGAATTGTTATTCTGCCACAGCCAGGTGACCCTCCAACCAGTCGATAAACTGCCGGGCAGCCCATCTCAGTGCTTCCCTATAGATAGACAGTGAAGACAGAGACAGTTTGGCCAATTTGAACTTCAATATTTTTCACTTCCGAGGTTTTTCTGTGCTACTTGTCTGTAAGGTTAATCCTGGGTGGGTAGGCTGTCAAGTATTTATAAGTGTTATTTATCGCAGCGCATAAAGAAAGGAGGGGGAGGGATAATAACAATAAATCAATTTTGGAGGTGTTCTCAGTAGTGAATATTCAAGGAATTCAGCAAAGTCTCAACCAGATTTCCCAGATCTGCAGTCAACTGAGCCAGAATGAGCAGACAAATGTCTCGCGGTTGAGCCAAATGACGGAGAGTGAGCGTTCGGCTGCTCAACAGATGCAGCGCTGCATGCAGTTGGTAAACCAGGTCTCCCAGCAGCTTCAGCAGATGTCGACAGCAACCGGCACACAGTATACCACCCCAGGCCAGTTTACCTATAGTACGCAGCCTCCCATAGGTGGTGGAATGGGGATGGGCCAAATGGGTCAGCAGACATTCTCCCCGGGTGGACAACAGTATGGTTCCACTTCTTTTGAAATGTCCAGAGAACTCGGCAGGGGTGAGGCTGATGGGGACGGTGGGTCCGCCACAAGCACACCCAGACCCAGCTCGTTTACAAGCAGTACCGGTGGGGGACATCCTACCTATAACACAAACAAAGACATTGGAAAATAAAAACAAGTGGCCTCTGCCATCCAATAATCGATGCAAAAAGACTGCCCCTCACGGCAGTCTTTTTGCGTGCATTTAATCCCAGGCAGACGGGTAAAATAAAGTTTGAGGTTTTGAAGGGGTGAAGAGATGCTTTTAGTCGCCGTACGGGCACTGATACTTTATACGCTCCTTGTTGTTGTAATGCGTTTGATGGGGAAGCGCCAGATCGGACAACTGCAGCCCTTTGAGCTGGTGATCACCATTGTCATTGCAGAATTGGCCGTAATTCCCATGAGCAATACCGGAATACCCCTGATAAACGGTATTGTCGGTATTCTCGTCTTAATGGCTGTCCAAATTGTGCTCTCACTGATCATACTGTACAGTGAAAAGGCACGAAAGATCATCTGCGGGAACCCAATAATTTTAATCAACAATGGGAAACCTGTTCGCGAAATGATGCGTCTTGTTCGGATCAACATCAGTGATCTCCTCGAGCAACTCAGGAATAAAGAGTATCCCAATATCTCCGATATTGCTTATGCAGTACTGGAAACCAATGGTTCGATCAGCGTTATTCCCAAAGCAGATGTCAAACCGCCTACTGCCAGAGACTTAGGAACCCCTGTGGAAGATCCCCACTTTCCCATATCAGTGATCATGGATGGTAACGTGATGTTGGAAAACCTAAAGTTAGCGGGAATTACAATAGACGTACTGCAGCAGCAAGCTCGGACACAGCAGATCACTGACCTGAGGGAAGTGTTCTTTGCACAGTATACCACCGAAGGCAAGATCGACTTCTTTTTGAAAGGCAGGGATGATTATTTATGAAACGTATCATAGGTTCATATGTCATTATATTTATTGTTGTTGCTATTATCGGATTCGGTGGAGTATATTCTCATCGCTACCTGGACCGCAGCGCATCTAAAATGGTAGTGGAACTGGAGGAAGTAAAAAAGGCGGTGGAACAGGAAAAATGGAAGGAAAGCAGAGATGCTTATGCCAAGTTTAATGAGAACTGGGACGATGCGCACAAGAAATGGGCGATGTTCACTGATCACTTTGAACTGGACAATATAGAGATGAGATTGATCCGCGGCCAGTCATTTATTGATGCTGAAGATGCGATAAATGCTGTTGCTGAAATTAATGAAGCGATCATGCTTTTAGAGCACATTCCTGAGCGTGAGCGGTTGACACTGTATAATATATTTTGATGTGTATTTTGGATAAACTCCTGCCGCCGGCTTTTAAATATAGAATGTCACAGGCAACCACACACTCCAAAAACAGCCAGGAAAAAGCTGCGCTATACATCAAAACCCCGAGATAGGGGTTTTTTGGTATAGCAGGAAACTTGCCCGGTGAAATAGAAGTTGGTAGCGTTTAACATATATAAATGAACATAATTTGGAGGTTAATTATGAAGGAAGTAAAAATATATACTGACGGCGCTTGCTCCGGCAATCCAGGACCCGGAGGGTGGGCTGCGGTACTCATCTACAAAAACCACAAAAAAGAGATCAGCGGGCGAGAGGATGATACAACCAACAACCGCATGGAACTCACCGCGCCCATTAAGGCATTGAAACAGCTGAAAGAACCCTGCCATGTTCACCTCTATTCAGACAGCGCCTACCTAGTTAACGCCTTCCAAAAAAAGTGGATCAACAAGTGGCAGAGAAACGGCTGGCTGACCGCAGGAAAAAAACCTGTGGAAAATAGGGATTTATGGGAAGAGTTGATTGAACTGACAAAGACCCACAGTGTTGAGTGGCATAAGGTGGAGGGCCATGCCGGCGATCACTACAATGAGCGGTGTGATGAGTTGGCGAGGGGGAGGGTGAGGGGGGTAGCATTCTGACAAATATTTCTCACTAATAGCAAAATATGAGAGGAAAAAGGAAGGATGGTGTCAAATAGAATATATATGATAATTTGAGGAGATAGGGGGTGACGTATGGAGCAATAATCTCAATTACTCCGGTGTTAGAACACATAATACAATAACAGTCCCACCCATATTATGAAAACCAGTAAGTGTATGTGAAGTCGCTGTGATAGTTTTTCTTTCATATTATCAACATATATGTTTTCAAGAATTAATCCTCTATGAAGAATATAAACATTTTTGGCGTAATTCTGGCACTCCCTTAATCATAATAACACTTAAACAGTTAGTTTTGGATTTATAGTATCAATGAAGTGCAACCTAAATGTTAGATTTCGCCACGAAACAACTGAAACGGCAATTTTAGCAGGATATGATGGAAATCGTGGCGAATTATTACAGCAATGGAACTCTCCTGTGTATATTAAATCCATAGGTAAGCTGTTCCAGTGTATACTAGTTCTCGACCCACGATGAATGCACCAGAAAGCGATGCCCCCTCTTACATATTCATTCTTGTTTTCCCTTTAATTAATGGATAGGCTTATACCTTTTATTACTTTCTGTAGAGAAAATTTCATTCTAAAAAACTCATTGAAATCAAGGTTTTGAAGGCCTAAAATAAAGGCTTCACCCCAACTTTTGCCGAATTATAAGGTAAATCAAACCAAATAAAGCAAAAGTGGAAAGGAATGAAGCTACCTTGTATATTCGACAACAGTGCCTGATTTCCTTCGAAGATGCATTAAAAATGCAACCTGAAACTAGACTGGAAAAGATTTTTAGCACCCTTGATTTGAAACCAATAATATCCAGGCTACCCAGAAAACATAATGGACCTCGAGGATACAATGCCAAATACAAACTAAGAGCATTAATAGCTGCAAAGATAGAGCAAATACCGACAATGGCTGCATTGGTCAGAAGGCTAAAA
>NZ_CDRZ01000049.1 GCF_000946815.1 Syntrophaceticus schinkii
ACCATCGATGAGGCTACTGAATACTTTAAAAATAATAATATTCAGGAGGCACTGGATCTGGCCTTTGCCAAAGCCAGGTATGCTATGAGTCCCTTTTCTGATTATGGTAGAGTATTTCGCCATTTTGCAGAAAAAATATCTGCCAATTATTTCACCGCAGTGCACATTAATCATTCTAGGGGATGCCCGCAATAATTACAATCGCGATGAACAGGAGTATTTACAAAAGATTGAGGAGCATGTGAGAAGGATTGTATGGTTTAATCCCCAACCAAGAGAAGCCTGGAATACAGAGGACAGCATCATGAATATTTATGCTCCCTACTGTAGACAGGTCTTTGAGTGCCGCAATCTTAAACAGTTGGAGGAAGTAATTGAAGCAATCTTGTAAGCTTCCTAATTGTTGACATGAATATCGTTTTATGTTAACTTGATAGTAAGCAATTACCTTATAATACAAGGGGGGAGGATGATTGCTTTCACAGAGTGAGATCATTTTGCGCATGTTTGTGTCTCTCCTTGTCGGTGTAATCATCGGTTATGAAAGGTCTTATAACCAGAAGACTGCCGGTGTCCGTACCTATTCCCTCGTCTGTATAGGAGCCACACTCTTTATGATTATCAGCGTTTACGGACTTCCCAGTTTAAGTTCAATCTACAATTTTTATGGATTTCGCCTGGATCCCGGTCGTGTTGCCGCTCAGATTGTTACAGGTATTGGATTTGTGGGGGCAGGAGCTATCTGGAAGGATCGCGGTAATATCCGCGGTCTGACCACAGCTGCAAACCTCTGGGTAACAGCGGGTCTTGGAATGGCTGTCGGTCTGGGAATGTATTTTCTGACGTTCGTCAGTGTTGTCTGTGTTTTTCTGGCCCTTTATAGCTCCCCTCTTTTTTGCCGCCTGGGACTCCTAAAATATCCGCCAGAAGAAGAAAACAGCAAAAAGAAAAACAAAGATATAAGCTATTAAGCAGTACAACCACCAACCCGAAAAATGGAAGCCAGAGGCCGGAAGTCGGACATCTGAGGGATCAAGGGACTGTGTTCTCTTGATCTGTTACCCATGTCTTGACCGAACATAGCTTTATTCCCACTTCCAACCTCCCACTTCCCACATCTCAAAGGTCGCCTACCTCTCTTGGCTTGGTTTAGCTATTTAAGCAAGAACCACTTGCTTAACAGGAGGTAAGCGACCTTTAATTTTATTGTGCCAAAAATGAAACAGTTTATACGTTTTATTGATATACTCTTTGCGTGTAATGCACCTGTCAAAATGCATAAATCTATCATGGAGAGAGAAGAATGTTAAAGAACAGATGCATTTGAAACCAAAGGGGGAACCAATAGATGCCAGAGCTTAGGCAGGAGCCCATTACTAAAAACTGGGTCATTATTGCTACCGAAAGAAGTAAAAGACCATCAGACTTCTCTGTTAAAAAGGAAAAACGAAAAGGAGGTACCTGTCCGTTTTGTAAAGGAAATGAAGGTAAAACACCACCTGAGATCATGGCATACCGCGAAAAGGGGACAAAACCGGATACTCCCGGGTGGTGGGTAAGAGTTGTTCCCAATCTATTTCCCGCACTGGCTAAAACAGGAGCAGGGGAAACCCATGAGCAGAACTTTTATCTGACAAAACCAGGTGCAGGTGCCCATGAAGTTCTGATAGAATCACCTGAACATGATGCCTCACTGGAAACCCACTCTCAACAACATGTCAGGGAAATATTTCATGCCTGGCGTGACCGCTATCAGGCATTGATCAATGAGGAACCGATTCAATACATTCAGATTTTTAAAAATGAGGGATCAATCGCCGGGGCGTCCTTAGAGCACCCCCACAGCCAGTTGATAGCTACCCCGTTGATCCCTCCTGTGGTTGATGAGGAGTTAAAGGGTGCTCAGGAACATTATCAAGAGCATGGAAATTGCATCTACTGTGAGATGATCAAACATGAATTAGGGGTGGGTAGGCGTATTGTTGCGAAAAACGATCACTTTCTTGCTTTTTGTCCATTTGCCTCTCGTTTTCCTTTTGAGACCTGGATTATTCCCCAACAGCATCAGGCTGGCTTCGACTCGATCAATGACCAGCAATTGCATAGTTTGAGTATCATCGTACAGGAAGTTACACAGAAAATAAGAGGATCGCTGAATCAACCTCCTTACAACATGGTCCTGCACAGTGCCCCTAAAGGTCACAGCCATGCCGCCGATTATCACTGGCATTTGGAAATTCTCCCGCGCCTGACCATTGTTGCCGGGTTTGAGTGGGGTACGGGAATCATCATTAACCCTACACCACCTGAATCAGCGGCAGAATACTTGAGAGAGGTAAACACAAACCTTGTTGAGGAAAAGGAGAGATTATCATGGCAACAGGTACACTAAAAATATTATTAACATCAGCTGAAGTGACCCCTTTTGCTAAAACCGGTGGACTGGCTGATGTGGCGGGCTCTCTCCCTAAGGCCTTAAAACACCTGGGTCATGATGTTCGTATTGCTATGCCCAAATATAAACAAATAACAGAGGGAGAATACATCCTGGATTATCCTGTAGAGATGGATCACCACCTGGAAACCGGAATTATCAAACAGACAAAACTCACGGGTAAAAATGTGGAAATACCGGTATACTTGATCGATAATTATAAGTATTTTTATCGCGACAGCATCTACGGATATGGTGATGAAGCAGAGCGTTTTAATTTTTTCAGTAAAGCGGTGCTCAATATGCTGCCACAGATTGACTTTCAACCGGACATCATACACTGCAATGACTGGCAGAGCGGCATGATCCCTTTGAGCCTAAAAACAAAATACGCTGAGGACCCCTTTTATAACAGGATCGCTACCCTGTTCACCATTCACAATCTTCAGTATCAAGGGGTATTCCCTAAGAACACACTCCGGCTAGTCGGGTTGGGGGAGGAGTACTTCAGCCCGGAACGCTTAGAGTTTTACGGTCAGGTCAACTTTATGAAAGCAGGGATTCTCTATGCAGATTTGATCAACACTGTGAGCAAAAAGTATGCTTTGGAGATCCAAACACCTGAATTTGGGGAGCGTATGGACGGTCTTTTGCGAAAAAGAGCACAGGATCTCCATGGTATTGTCAATGGGATCGACTATGAGGAACTAAACCCGGCTACTGACAAGTTTATTTACGAAAACTACACAGCAGAATCGATAGAGCGAAAAAAGGAAAACAAGAAGGCCTTACAAAAGGAGATGGGGCTTCCTGTAAGCGATACGCCGTTGATCGGTATTATCACCAGGCTTGTTGATCAGAAAGGGCTTGACCTGATTGCCGCAATCTTTGAACAGATCATGGATTTGGGTGTGCAGTTCGTACTTCTAGGGACAGGGGAGGATCACTATCAGAGGCTGTTTGCTGAACTTAAAATGAAATACCCGCAGCAGACCGCGGCTAATATCGGGTTTAATGTGGAATTGGCCCAGAAAATTTATGCGGGTTCTGATATCTTCCTCATGCCATCTCGCTTTGAGCCCTGCGGCCTCAGTCAGATGATCAGTTTGAGATACGGAACGATTCCCCTGGTTCGTTCTGTGGGTGGTTTGGCTGATACCATTGAGGATTACAACCCGGAAACGGATATCGGCAACGGGTTTTCCTTCAAGCCATATCATGCCCAGGAACTTCTCAACACCATCGCCAGAGCAGTGGGTATTTACCGTCAGAGACGCGATCTATGGCAGCGCTTGATGGACAGGGCGATGAAGAGTGACTTTTCCTGGGAAAGATCTGCCAAAGAGTATGTGGATGTTTATAGAAAGGCCATCGATAAAAATCTTGCTTCCTTCCAAAATAACCGTGCTGTAATATAGAAAATAATTTTCAGACAGGGCCATTAGTAATTGGCCCTGTTTTTTTGATCATAAAAGGAATCTGTGCCTGATAGGAAGAAGGTAGCAGTAAATATAAAACAGAAGGGGAATAAACATTTTGCAAGAAAAAATTTTAGTCGTTCCTAAAGAATCTGTACTTCAAAAAAACGTTGATTTTCAGGGATTCCGTCCAGGCACTGACCAAAACCTGTGGACTCATTTTGCTGCTGAAGGGTTATTTCTTGTCCGGGACAGTGTAGAATACGACACCCGCTACAAGCAGTTGATTGTTTACCTGGTGCTGAGGCACAGAGAGGAGATCTTTATTTACCAGCGCATTAGGGCAACCGGTGAAAAAAGACTGCTTGATAAGTATTCCTTCGGACTCGGGGGGCATATCAATCCTGTTCACTCCTGCAGCTTCCGGAGGTTAATTGCTTCCAACCTCGCCCGGGAATTAAAAGAAGAGGTTTCCTTTCCAGGGCCATACTCCTATCGCTTTTTGGGTTTTCTCAATGATGAGGAAGAAGAGGTGGGGAGATATCACTTTGGCCTTGTATTCCTTGTTTCATGTCTCTCTCCCCAGATAACAGTACGCGAAAAGAACAAAATCCAGGGCAAGCTGATCCCCGTATCCCAACTAGAAGATTATCGGGATAATCTCGAAAACTGGTCATCTATACTGCTTCCCTATATCCCACCGGAGGTCGGAAGCCAGAAGTCAGATGTCTGATACTCTGATACACCGGGTGATGCACCGGGGACGGGAGCGACCAAGCTAGGTCGTGACACTTAGTGGGTGGGAATCCCACCGGGCAAGGTTTAGCCAACCACCCGTAGCCAGCCTTGGAGCATAGCTGGTAACAGCTATGTTTAAGCGTAGGCAGGCGAGACAGCGGGCCGAAAGCCGCAAGGTTGAAGGGATTGAGCTTCGAAATGGTGCGAGATGGGAAGGCCGATTCTTTCC
>NZ_CDRZ01000050.1 GCF_000946815.1 Syntrophaceticus schinkii
TAAGAGATCGGGCGTATTCTTGCTGATATGGAAAGGCAGCGTGCGACAGCGGGGTAAGGTAATTAAAGGGTAAGGATCCTCTCAGTATCCATGACAGGTTTGGTTTGGGTGCTGGGGGATCTCTACATTATCCACACTATGCACACTGACTGGCATTATCTAGCTAGACTTTGATTGGCACCTGAATTCTCAACTTTATGGCAGACTGTCGCTATAATTCTTCCGTTATTGGCGGTGAGAATTGCAGCGTCAAATTGAGTGAGAGGCAACAATAGGTAGCTAAAGCAACAAACAATCCATTAATTATATAGTGCCCGGTTGGAATTGCCTTCCGGGCACTTTTATCTAGAACTAATCGTTTATACTATTCTACTATCTTGCCGAAATGCACCCAGTCTATTTGGGGGTTTTATTATCATCTATGGTAGTTTACTAATGCATATGACTTTTTTTTACTTACATAATTATATAAGATATTGTCTTTTTCTCAATCTATCAATAATATCAATATCTAATTGAAATAAATATTCAATCAGATCGATGAGTACCCAGTTCTCAACAAGAAGGTTGCCTTCTCTTCTCCACCAATCCATAACTCTCATGTTTACTTTTTTATTTGGAGCAGGAATTCCTAACCATCCGGCCCCAGTATGTGTAGCTTCTACACTTGGCCATCCAGTAGATGATACATAATTAGCATCTCCAAATCTTGCTGCATGATTATGTCCACCTACTCTATCTGGAAGAGCTTTCATAAATGGTCCTTGATGATATTCTTTAAATCCTTTTATACCTTTTGTAGAACCTATCCCAGCAGGTCCATACCACATAAAATCATTTGCCCAATAAGCTTCTAATCTTTGTTTTTCTAGCCCTGAAGCTGCATTTATAAGGCCCTTGTAAAGCATATCTTCAACTAATTGAAGCGATTTTTTACTCTCATTATCATCTGTCTCGTACAATAAAATGCCATCTTTAGTAGCTGGGCCTGGAACAACTATTTCAGGTGCTAGTGTTGGGATGAATCTAAATCCGGATTGTCTCATAACATCTAATATATCTACAATCAATCTGGTTTCAATGATTTTCCCATCAACCATTTTATGAAATTCACCATATCTAACCCAAGTAGCCCCTCTAGATGCAGGAATATCAATCCAGTCATTTTCAAATGTAGCAACGATATTTCCGGTAGCACTTACCCAATCACCATCATTATAATGACCGGCCATTAATATATTATTATCTTTTTTCATATCTGGAAAAGCTGCTGTAAAAGGCTTATAAAATATGTCTGTTATTTCCTCTATTCCCTCTAAAACATTAAATGGATGACAAGTGTGCATAACTGCATCTTTATGATAATATTCTTTTAAAATGTCTCCAACCGTTTCAGGTTTTATCTTATACATTTTTCTTGAAAATTCAGCAATTATTTTTTTTATTTTTTAAGATTAGGGATTCCATTATATACCACCTCGTATTTTTTTAGGAATAATACTCCTATATTCTATGTTCTTGATTAATAAGATTTTTGAATCATCTAATTTTAAATTATTAGATCTATTATAATAAACCACTATAAAAAACCATCTCCATTCCGAATATTAGCTTGTCCAATTTTTGTAGTTCCCCCCTTTCAAAATGATGCTCTAGTGTCTGCTAGATGTCAATCTCTTCGCTAATAAAAAAAAATACTGTTCTTTAAAAGTTGGCGAAATGGTGGCTATAAAATCATATTTGCATTTTAAATCACCTTATAGAAATATATAAGCAATTATTATGCCAACAATGCAAAACACGTTTTCTAAGAGCCACCTAGTTGGTGTTAATGGAGCCACTGGCGCGGTGATTTGAGAGCCACTGACGCATTAGGAGGGAGCCACCCCCTGCTGACAGGAGGTGGCTTAAAAAGCTAACTAGATAAACGCATGGACCTACTACCCTTGATAATGATGTTGTAGGCCTGAGCCGATAACCGGTCCGTAATGGCTTCAGCGGCAACCGGGATGGGGATCTGCTCGAGTCACTCTGCAGGTTCATATTGGGATGCAAATAAGATGAGGTTATGCATCGCTCATATGCATATTTGCATTAATGCATTATGTAAGGACTATACGCGAATTAATGTGAATGAAAACAGTGGGTGGTTTTTACATAGTTTACAGGATTTAATCGATTGCGGTGAGTAAGTCGAAAATCCGGTAAGTATATTACGGATTATTTGTTTCAGCTCCTGCGGTGGGTCATACGACCAATCCGGGAAGTGATCCAGTGTAGCTTTTGTGGTTTTTGTGGTAGAGATTAACCGCGCGTATACCTTTGGGCCGTCAGAGTAGTGGATAACCAACAGGTATTCCTCATAATCTATGTGCGGTGGGAAGTCTTTATTTATTGGAGTGGACTTGCTGAGTAAGGATAAAATCGAGTTTACCTGTTCAGTGTCAGTTATTGTCGCTTTATCTTTCCAATCATTGTTTTCCCAGGGCCCATAGAGTTCGATACTATCTACACCTTCAAATACGAGCTTTTCCGGTTTCAGTCTGTCCGGGGTGAAATAATTTCTATCATCCAACGAAACTATCCCCGGGGTATAGCCATCCAGTGTCAGATATGCTCCTATGATCCGGTGATTGTCAGCTAAAAAGTACGCATAGGTTTTGCCCTCCTCGCTTTGGGAGCGCTCTTGAAGGGGATATTTCAGCAGTTTAACCTTTTGACCGCGGTAATCCTGGATATTAAGGCCGATTTTTTGAGATGCGGAGTTTATGAGTACCATTTGCAGGTCACCAGAGTCTGCTGGCAGTTTAAACTTATCTGTTGTTGGTTGTGCTGCAGGGTGCAGCCTGTATTGGGCCAGCATTTTTCGGGCGTCTTGTTCCACCTCGTCCTGGTCAAAAAAGCTTATGATCAGCAATAAAAAAAATAATAGCAGCCCAAGTGTGAGAAAAACTTTATTTTTTTTGGGCATGATGATACCTCCTTTGTGCGCTCTATTATTTATACGCATATTCCACAGGTATTCTTACAGTTATCTTTCAATTTTCGTTGGGGAAGTCGGGAAGTCGGGAAGTCGGGAAGTCAACACTTTTTCAGACAGTTTGTTAAGCCACTTCTGAATGGTGCCCGTTCTCCCAGCGTTATAGCCATTGTATAGGGTTTATAACCCAATCTTTTTTATATCCTAACTTCCTGACCTATAATATCATCTATTTGAGAGAAACAAGTGGATTTAAATTTGATGTTATTGTGGAATGGAATGAGCGGTGAATGTTCTGGATAGACGTCTATGCTGCCTGGGTGGCACCATTAGATTGTAAAAATAGAGGCCGAACTCATATAATGTTGCGGGAGCAGCTGAAGCAGTAGCTGGTATTTTCCGACATCAGACATCCTGCTTCTGAACGGAATAAGAATCCCGCCCCCAAATCAGCTCAAACCTGCTCCCTTTGATATATCTGGAAAAGCGGGAGTTAGGCGGAGTTATCGGAAAATGGGGCGGGATTGATCACGGGTGTACTAAGCTTGTGACTACCTTGCTTCGACTTCGGGCCTAACCAGTATGGTGATCGCCCAGAGTCCTGCCAGACCTATAATGGTGTAAATAATTCTGCTGAGAAGACTGGCACTGCCCCCGAAGAGAAATGCCACCAGGTCAAATCTAGCGAGTCCGACCAGCAGCCAGTTAATGGCACCAATGATGACGAGGACTAATGAAGTTTTGTCCAATGCAGACATTTTTGTGTAATTACCTCCTTCATCTAGTTTTCTATAAAATAACCGATGTTACAAAAAATATACATTATAGATGAAGAGCCGGCCTCCGACTTCTGGCATCAGACTTCTATCTTTCGCTTAGACACAAAGCAGACGCGAGAACTGTCCTCGCGTCTGCTGACATTTTAACGAATAACGACCAGCATATGGTGCACCTTAACTTTCAGGCATAACGTTATGAGTTTAGACCAAATTCTCCGGGTTTAATCCCGCAAGCTCTGAAAGCACAAAGCGCCCATCTTTCCTGATTAAAATATCGTCAAAGTAGATCTCCCCACCACCGTACTCTGGTGTTTGGATCAACACCAGGTCCCAGTGAAGGGCAGACTTGTTTCCGTTGAAGCAGTCATCATAGGCGCTTCCAGGTGTAAAGTGGATGGAGCCGGAGATCTTTTCATCAAAAAGGGTGTCTTTGATGGGTTTGTTGATATAAGGGTTGAGCCCGAAGGAGAATTCACCCACATATTTGGCTCCTTCGTCTATATTAAAGACGTTGTTGATCCTCTCGCTGTCATTGGCTATAGCACGAATGATCTTTCCGTTTTCAAACTCCAGCGAAATATTTTCATAAGTGAAGCCCTGGTGCTGGGAAGGGGTGTTATAGATGATTTTTCCACTGACCGAGTCCCTGACAGGGGCTGTGTAGACCTCTCCATCGGGAATATTGCATCTGCCATCGCATTTTACAGCAGGAAGCCCTTTGATGGAGAACTCCAGATCTGTGCCTGGGGCAACGATCCTTACCATGTCGGTTTTGTTGATCAATTCGACAAGTGGGTCCATGGCCTGGGACATCTTACGGTAATCCAGGTTGCAGACATTAAAGTAATAATTCTCAAAGGATTCTGTGCTCATGTTGGCCAGCTGGGCCATGGAAGGATTGGGATAACGCAGGACCACCCACTTCGTCTTCGGTACCCGGATCTTGCCGTGAACTTCATGCCAGTAGTATTTCTCGTAGAGTTCCATCTTCTCCGGGGGTACATCGGAGAGTTCCGCAATATTGTCACCGGAACGGACTCCAATATAGGCCTGCATTTCACTCATCAGTGCTCCTTCGAATTTGGCTCTTTGTTCCATCTGTTCCTGGCCGGTGTTCAATAAAACTGCTCGTTCAACTGCAGAATCTTTGATCATCACAAAGGGAACCCCGCCTGCCCTGTAGGCCGCTTTGACCAGCTCTGTAACCAGTGGGAGTTCGAGGCCGATAGCTTCGATTAACACCTTTTCTCCTTTTTTAAGATCACAGGAGTAATTGATGAGGTTGTTTGCCAAGGTACTTATTCTAGGGTCGATCAATGTAACTACCTCCGTTAGTATGAAATTGCTGCCCCATTATTCCAATGGCAGATATATTTATTATAGACCAGTTCGAATGAATCATGGCAACGGTTCTTGTGATTCATTTTGGTTGTGCACCGTGTGCACCGAGGACAGTTCCTCTTGCACGTTCTTCTTGTGAGCCTGCTAATAAAACAATAATAATTCAAGACTGGCCATGTTAAAAAAGCAGAAAAATGTTTACTGTAGCTGAATTAATTGATATAGTACTATTTAGCTATATGCGTACAGGTGGCCGAGAAGGCTGAAAAGGGAAGCCGGTGTAAATCCGGTGCGATCGCGTCACTGTGAGGGGGATCACCCTGCAGATACCACTGCCGGCACACAGCTGCAGTTATGATTGACTGCAGATTCTATCCGGTGCGGGTGGGAAGGTGCAGGTGTGAGATGATCCCGAGCCAGGAAACCTGCCTGTTCGCTGGCATCGTTCACCTACGCAAGATAGGGAGATGGTTTTTATGTTTTTGCAGAGTCCCCGATCTTGTATTGGTCGGGGTTTAAGCTTTTTTAGTGCTGCTGTCCAAAATGACAGCGGAAGCAAATGTCTGATTTAGCATTCCAGGGAAGCACTGCATTTTCCCCGACCAACCCTCCGGCAGCAGGTGATGGTAAAAGGATATTTCCAAGCTATTGCTGAGGAATACGATTTATTCAATATTCAGTTATCTATGATTCAAAGAATGACAAAAGGGCCGTTCCTCTGTCACAATAGGAAGAAACGTTGACAATGAGCGTCCCCCTGTCACGAAGAATTCAAAGACGCTTTGGGGAAAAGGGGAAGGTGTATGTTGGAATAATAG
>NZ_CDRZ01000051.1 GCF_000946815.1 Syntrophaceticus schinkii
AAAAAAAGGTAAAGGTGCCTCTGAAAATTAATAAAATATAAGGTTGGAGATTTCATGACTCCGGTTCTGTTTCCACTATCGCAGGTGCAGCTATGATAGCTGCATGGGGTCTACCTTGAATATATGCCGGAAAGATTGGGAATTTTGATGAGCCTGCTCTTGCAGTGCATTTGACTTTTTATTAATTGTTTTTTACACCAATGAATAGGAGTTGTTTAACAGAATGGGTAATCTACAAAGCTTACTTCCATATGCTCCGGCAATTGGAGCAATTTCATTGCTGTTTGCGGTTTACCTGGCAGGTAAAGTAAGTAAAGCAGATCCCGGAACTGAGACAATGGTGAAGATTTCCGGTTATATTGCCGATGGAGCGATGAGTTTCCTAAGAAAGCAGTATACTGCAATTGCTGTTTTTGTTGTAGTTGTCTTTCTGGTACTTGGATTACTGCTCCCTGCAAATTCCTGGCAAACCGCTATTTGTTTCCTGGTCGGGGCTCTTAGTTCCGCGGCCGCAGGATTTTTCGGCATGAAGGTGGCTACTAAAGCCAACGTCAGAACGACCCAGGCTGCCCGTAGTTCACAGAATGCTGCCCTGGGTATTGCCTTTTCCGGTGGAGCCGTTATGGGTATGTGTGTTACTGGTCTGGGCCTTCTGGGACTGGGCATTCTTTACATGATTTTTAGGGAGCCCACCATTGTAAATGGCTTTGCTATGGGTGGCTCCTCTATTGCTCTGTTTGGCCGTGTAGGCGGCGGTATCTATACCAAAGCTGCTGATGTGGGTGCTGATCTGGTCGGTAAAGTGGAAGCAGGACTTCCGGAAGATGATCCAAGAAACCCTGCTACAATTGCTGATAATGTAGGCGATAATGTCGGCGATGTGGCCGGTATGGGCTCTGACCTCTTTGAATCCTATGTGGGTTCTATAGTCAGTGCCATGACACTGGGTGTTTTGGCATTAGGGTTCGACGGCATTCTGCTGCCGCTGATCATTGCTGCTACCGGTATCCTTGCCTCCATCATCGGTACATTCTTTGTCAGGACAGATGAAGATTCGAATCCACTCAAGGCACTGAACCTGGGAACTACTGTCGCCAATGTCCTTTTCTTGGTTGCAGCTTTCTTCGCTGTCCGCGTGATTACACCTGGTCAACCTGGCCTATTCTGGGCTATTTTAGGTGGCATGATCGCTGGAACGCTGATCGGTTTCATAACCCAGTACTATACCGCCGCAGAATATAAACCCACACAGGGTATTGCAAAAGCAGCAACAACCGGACCAGCAACAGTGATCATTGAAGGATTAGGTGTAGGCATGTTCTCTACATTTATTCCCGTTATTTTAATCTGCGCTGCAATTATTCTGGCTTTCGTTACAGGTGGTTTATATGGAATCGCTCTGGCAGCTGTGGGTATGCTGGCCACAACCGGTATGGTAGTTGCGGTTGATGCTTATGGGCCGATCGCTGATAATGCCGGCGGAATCGCTGAGATGACTCCTGAATTACCTGAATCTGTTCGCGAAACCACTGATAAACTTGATGCAGTCGGCAATACCACTGCTGCCATCGGTAAAGGGTTTGCTATCGGATCTGCTGCCTTGACCGCGCTGGCTCTGATGGCTGCCTATGCACAGGTAGCCGGGATAAAATCCATAGACATACTCAATCCATGGGTTATTGTTGGCCTGTTGATCGGTGGTATGCTGCCCTTCTTCTTCTGCGCGATGACCATGGGCGCTGTTGGTAGAGCTGCGGGCAAAATGGTAGAAGAAGTAAGAAGACAGTTCCGGGAAATCAAGGGGTTGCTGGATGGCACAGCCACTGCTGACTATGTGAGATGTGTGGAAATCAGTACCAGTGCAGCTATAAGAGAAATGATTGCCCCTGGTTTGCTGGCCATCATCGCACCGATTCTGGTCGGATTTGGATTTAGCCTGGTTGATGCCGGTGCCGAAGCACTGGGTGGAATGCTCGCCGGCTCCATCGTATCCGGTGTCTGTTTGGCAATTATGCTGGCCAACTCCGGTGGTGCCTGGGATAACGCTAAAAAACATATTGAAGAAGGCAACTATGGCGGTAAAAATTCTCCCGCGCATGCAGCAGCAGTTGAAGGTGACACCGTTGGTGACCCATGTAAGGATACCGCCGGACCCTCCTTGAACATTCTGTTGAAGCTGATGTCCATCGTATCCCTGGTGTTTGTTGCACCGTTCTTATAAAAGATGCACTGGGGACGGTTCCTGGCGCATTTCTGGAGCGATTAATCAAATGAAGTTCATAAAGAGGCTGTCCCAATAGGGATGGCCTCTTTTCTACATGATAGACACCTACGCCGCTCAGGCGGCACCTATAGATAATGAAAACAGAAGGCCAAAGTCATGTAATAGTGTAACCAACGGAAGGCATATTCTTGGCAAATTCCAACACCCGATCTCCTTTTTCCGACCTCGGTTTTTCCTGATTACCAACATATTTATATCATTGTAATCATGAATCAACCCTGCATCTAAATCAGCTAACACCGGCAAAGATCTTAAGTAGATTCCAGAGATGGGGTCTATTTTTTATATTGACTGGCAGTGGAAAGTAAAATATTATTAGAATATCTCATGAGCACCAGTTTTTCGAAAAGGAGGGAGTTTTTTATGGGTGCAGATAAAATTACCTTTGTCAGAAATTACAGCGACCTGAGCACTGATCAGGGTTTTCAATTTGAGTTTTACTGTGACCGTTGTGGCGGTGGATTCAGAAACAGGTTTAAGCCTTCGGTAACCGGTGCTGTCTCCGGTGCCTTGGATGCGGCCAGCAGTCTTTTTGGAGGGGTTTTCGGAAAGGCCGCAAATATGGGTGAGCGGGTTCGTTCCGCCTCCTGGAAAAAGGCCCATGATGAGGCTTTTGAGGAGGCCTGTGCCCAACTGAAACCCGATTTTATCCAGTGTCCCCGCTGTTCATCCTGGGTTTGCCGCGCATCCTGCTGGAACAACAGCAAGGGGCTGTGCAAAGATTGCGCACCGGATCTGGGAGTGGAGATGGCTGCTGCCCAGGCCAACCGTTCTGTTGAGGAGGTTTGGGCTCACGCGGCGATGGCTGAGGAGGACAAAAATCTGGATAAAAAGCAGTGGCGGGAAAAAATAAGGGCATCCTGCCCTAATTGTGAAGCACCACTGGCCAGCAATGCCAAATTCTGTCCCGAATGCGGCGAAAAGCTTAAATTTCAAGAAAACTGCCCGGAGTGCGGCACAAAAATCGCCCCTGGCAGCAAATTTTGCCTTGAATGTGGACACAAGTTATAATAGAAAAAATCATTCCCCAAAACTATCCCGCAAAGTTCCTGCATTTGCGACTTTTGGGGAGAAGGTGCAGTCAACAGCCGGCTGCTTCGGAATGAATACGGTCGTAAGCCTTGAAACTAATCACCGCCAAAATGGCCATGATCACTGCTCCAATATAAGCATAGCTCCAGTTAAGATCCAGCAAGAAACCACCGAAAGCAGGGCCAACAACCCGTCCCAGGCTGTCGAACCCCTGCATAGCCCCAAGGGATCTTCCCTGATTGACAGCACCCTTTGATACCGCAGAGGAAGTTGCGGGACGGATGAGCCCCATACCGCAGCAGAACACAGCCAGGAAGATAATTGCAGTAATAATATTAAAGGAGTACAGCAGGAGTGCCAGGCCCACAGCCATGGCTGACAGCCCGATAACTATGGTTTTCTTTTCCCCCAGGCGGTTGATCATCTTGCCCACCAGCACACCCTGCAAAATCACCATTACTATACCGGCAACCATAAACGCCCATCCTGCTTCCTTGGCCCCCATACCTATTTTGTTCTGCATAAAGAGGGCATATGTAGCCTCATTCATGGAATGGGCAACACTGGCCAGGAAAAGCATGATAAAAAATTGGACCAGGGGAGTCCGCAGCTCACCCAGGATGGAACTAAGGCCACTCTCATCAGCAACATCCACTTGCTGCTGCATCCTTTTCTCCGGTGTCAGTGATTCTTTCAGCAGAATAAAAATAGTGAGCACATTGAGTATTGCCAGTCCAGCCGCAAAAAAGAAGGGAAAAGTGAAAGAAATCCCCGACAATATACCACCTAAAGCCGGCCCCATCACCATACCCAATCCCATGGAAGCACCCATTAAACCCATGCCTGAGCCGCGCTTCTCTTCTGTTGTGACATCACCGATATAGGCCATTGCTGTGGGCATCACCGCTGCAGATAGAATTCCACCGGCGATCCGTGCCACAAAAAGAAGCCATATTGCATGTGCCAAACCATAAAGGATGAAGCTGACCGCGTAACCCGTGATACCTAACATCAGCAGTGGCTTTCTTCCCACCTTATCAGAGTATCTTCCCCAGATGGGGGCAAAAATAAACTGGCAGAGTGCATAGACAGTAAGCAATAACCCTAATTGGAAAGCACTGGCACCCATGCTTTTCACATAGTAAGGAAACACCGGAATGATAATCCCATTGCCCAGCATCATTAAAAATAGCGCAAAAAACACCAGGAAAAAGCTTTTCTTATCTTCCGTTGTTAACACCTCATTTGCATTATATTTTTATACTATACAGGCGTAACATAAAGGAATAAACAGGCAATTACTATCATAGTAATTCATTGGCGGACATAGGATATACTCGACCGCATAGTCAGCAGTGATTCCAAAATTTATCGCTGGTCTTCTGTAGAGCAACACGCCTGGAATTTTTTTTGGTTAACACCGTAAGTATTCTCTACTGAACTGCATATTCCTGTTGTAAAACAAAAAAACCCCCAGTACTGAGCCAACCGGGGGTTTTGCCAATAAGTTTTAACTGTCGTCACCCTTCAGATAGCGATCAATCGCAGCAGCAGCCCTTTTACCGGCACCCATAGCTGAAATAACTGTGGCAGCACCGGTTACAATATCCCCACCGGCGTAAACTCCAGGCTTAGTAGTCAATCCAGTTTCAGGGTCTGCAACCAGAATACCGCGCCAGCCTGTCTCCAGGTCAGGTGTGGTTTGGGAGATCAGCGGGTTGGGGCTGTTACCGATAGCCATGACCACTGTATCCATCTCCATGATGAATTCGGAGCCCTCAATCGGTACAGGGCGTCTCCGTCCTGATTCATCAGCTTCTCCTAATTCAAACTTGATGCACTCCAGGGCTTTTACCCATCCATCTTCTCCGATAATCCTGGTAGGAGCGCATAAAAGATTCAATTTGACGCCCTCTTCCACGGCATGCTCGATCTCTTCGGCACGCGCAGGCATCTCTTTTTCAGAGCGCCGGTAGATGATGTAGACCTCCTCTGCTCCCAGGCGCAGAGCACACCGGGCGCTGTCCATGGCCACATTGCCACCGCCGATTACCGCTGCCAGTTTCCCTACTTTGATGGGTGTATCGTATTCGGGAAACTGGTAGGCCTTCATTAAATTTGTCCGCGTCAGAAATTCATTGGCTGAATAAACACCGTTCAGGTTCTCCCCCGGGATATTCATAAAGTTCGGCAGTCCTGCTCCGGTACCGATAAACACCGCGTTATAGCCGTCTGCCAGCAGTTCATCAACCGACTGTATTCTTCCGATCAGTGAATCTACCTTGAGATCAACCCCCAGTCCTTTGATGTAGTCGATCTCACCCTTGACGATCTCTTTTGGCAGGCGGAATTGTGGGATTCCATAGATCAGTACTCCACCTGGATCATGTAAGGCTTCAAACATGGTAACCCCGTACCCCAGCTTGGCCAGGTCTGCGGCAACTGTAAGGCCGGCTGGCCCTGAGCCGACAACAGCCACTTTTTTGCCCTGTGGTTCAGGAAGCGGCGGTGTCTCAACACCGCACTCCCGCTCTCGGTCAGCCACAAAACGCTCCAAGCGGCCGATGGCTACCGACTCGCCTTTTTTCCCTAAAGCACAGTATTTTTCGCACTGCGCTTCCTGTGGACAGACGCGGCCGCAAATAGCCGGAAGGTTATTTGATTCCTTTACCTTTTTGGCGGCACCCAAAAAGTCCCTTTCTTTGATCAGTTCGATAAAGCCGGGAATATCCACACCCACCGGGCAGCCGCTGCTGCATGGCTTTTTCTTGCAGTTCAAACAGCGCTCAGCCTCGGCTACTGCCTGCTCCTCTGTATAGCCAAGAGCAACTTCATCAAAGTTGTGGATTCGCACATTAGGTTCTTGTGTTCGCATTACTTCACGGGTTTTTTTACGGGTTTTTTTTTGTTGTCATTTTGTGTTACCCCCTGCATTTGCATTGATGCCAGTGTTCTTTTGAGTCTTGTTCCTCCTGGCAGTACATCTTTTGCCTCTCCAACAGCTGATCGAAATCTACTTGATGGGCATCAAAGTCCGGGCCGTCTACACAGGCGAACTTGCTGGTCTCCCCTACTGATACACGGCAGCCGCCACACATGCCTGTCCCATCAACCATGATCGGGTTAAGACTGACAAAGGTTTTGATTCCATGACCCCTGGTCAGCTCAGCAACCGCCCGCATCATAGGAACGGGGCCAATGGCAAAGACGAGATCAATTTGCTCCCCGGACTCCAAGAGATCACACAAAATATCTGTAACCAGACCCTGGTTTCCGCGGGAACCATCATCGGTCACTATGTGAAAATGATCACTGACTGAATTCATCTCTTCTTCATAAAAAAGCATCTTCTCGTTGCGCGCTCCGATGATGGAGATAACTTGATTGCCTGCTTCATGCAGTGCTCGTGCTATGGGATAGATAGGCGCAACTCCCACTCCTCCACCTATGCAGACCGCTTTTCCGTATTTCTTGATCTCTGACGGCTGACCAAGGGGACCCAAAAAATTCAGGATAGATTCCCCTTCTTTCAGTGTCGCCAGTTCTTCTGTCGACTTGCCAACCACCTGAAAAACTATGGTTATCGTGCCTTGTGCCCTATCAAAGTCTGCTATGGTCATCGGTATTCTTTCCCCATGATCGTGTATGCGCAGTATGACAAACTGGCCGGCCTGTGCCTTTTTGGCAATCTCCGGGGCCGCAATACGCATCAGCTTGATCGTCGAGGAGAGATCTTTTCTTTCTATTATCCTGTACATCCTGGACACTACCTCCAATCTTCATGAATATTACTGCAAACCACAATGCTGCTAATTACTCTTCCTGTACTCCCCAAAATGTAGCTGGTCACTGGACCCTGATCATACCCCTTTTATAAATCGTCTGAGCCGCATCACTGGAATGCTTGACGTTGTTCAGCTGCACCAATCTGGTAACAAGTGAAGACTGGTTGATCAGCACCCTGTCCCCCCGTTGAATTTCTACATCCTCAGCACCATCAAGACAGAGGAAAGCACTGTAATCGGACCTTAATTGAAGAGCGATCTGCTCAGAAGAACTGACAACCAGTGCCCTGGCCTCTGACAACTGTGGGCATATGGGGGTAATCACCAATGCTTTAAGTGCTGCATCCAAAATTGGTCCCCCCGCAGAGTATGAGTAGGCGGTGGACCCGGTAGGTGTAGCACAGATCACCCCATCCCCCAGATAGTTTGTATAATGTTTACCATTCACCTGAAGTGTTAACAAAATGGTATGGGATGTATTAGTTCTAACTACAGCATCATTGACGGCCAATCCGCAGAAGAGTTCCCGTTCACCCCTTTTGAGGGAAACCTCGATCATGATCCTCTCTTCCAGGCCAAACTCCCAATTTAAGAGGTCATCTAGATATCCCATCAACTGGTCGGGTTCGATGCTGCTCAAAAAACCCACTGTACCCATATTGACACCCAGTATGGGGGTACCCCTGTAAGCATAGCAGCGAGCGGTCTTGAGCAGTGTGCCATCTCCCCCTAAAACCATCACCAGATCCGCCTGGGGGCAGTTGTCTTCTGCAATCTGGTAGAAACTCAGGATGCTGGATGATGACCCCCGTGAGGAGAGTTCATCACCAACCTTTCGGGCAAGACTGTATGCTTTATGGTCATCCTTGTAGACTATTGCTATCTGCAACGGAAACCAGCCCTCCCCACCGCTGATCAATGTAATTAAAGAAGCCGGAGCGAGAATTCCCGTCCCGGCCTGTTTTCGCTCTTAGCAATGTTCGATAATCTCTTCAACAATGATTGTAACATTTAAATTCTAACTGGTATAGGGGGTGCGGGCGTCATAAAGTTGTCCCCGTGGCAGCTGTTTAATGAGCTGTCACGGGGACTGGTCTTTTGTCAGCTGTCCAAGTGTCAGCCTGTTAAAGAGACTATCCTTTTAAACCGGCAAGAAAGCGGTTCTTCTAGTAAAGACCTAATTTATCCTCAGAGAGGCTGATGAAGATATTTTTCTTCTGGGTGTAGTGGTCGAGCATCATGTGGTGTGTCTCTCTGCCGATACCGGATTTCTTGTAGCCGCCGAAGGGGGCATGTGCCGGCAGGTTGTTGTAATTATTGATCCACATACGGCCGGTTTCCACTGCTCTTGCCACCCGAAGTGCCCTGTTGATATCCTTGGTCCAAACAGCGCCACCAAGGCCGTACTCGCTGTCATTGGCCATCTTGATAACTTCTTCTTCGTCCTTGAACTTGATGAAGACAACCACTGGCCCAAAGATCTCTTCCTGGGCAACTCGCATATCATTAGTTACATCAGCGAGAATAGTCGGCCTCATGAAAGCACCCTTGTCCAGGCCATTTTCGGTAACGCGCATACCACCGCAGGCCACCTTTGCGCCTTCCTTCTTGCCAATTTCCACATAATCAAGAATTTTGTTGAGCTGGCCCTCATTGACCTGGGCTCCCATCACTGTATCCTTTTCCCAGGGGAGACCAACCTTCACATTGTTAAAGGCCTCAACACATTCTGCCAGGAATTTATCGTAGATGTCTTCATGAACAAAGACACGGGAACCTGCACAGCAGACCTGGCCCTGGTTGAAGAGAATACCCATCTGTACTCCCTCAATGGCTTTATCCCATGGAATATCCGGGAAATAGATGTTGGCAGACTTTCCGCCCAATTCTAAAGTAGCAGGTATCAATTTTTTGGCGGCAGCATCCGCAATATCGTAACCAACTTCCGTAGACCCGGTAAAGGCAAGCTTGGTAAACCCTTCATGCTCTCGCATGTAGTTTCCTGTTGTTGAGCCGCGGCCAGTGACAACATTAACTACACCTGGAGGTAATACCTGATCCAGAAGTTTCGCGAATTCCAAAATACTCAAAGATGTGGTGGAGGACGGCTTGATCACAACACAGTCCCCTGCTGCCAGAGCCGGAGCGATCTTCCAGGCAGCCATCAAGAAGGGGAAGTTCCAGGGAATGATCTGGCCGACAACACCGATGGGCTCTCTTAGGATAATGCTCATATGGTTATCATCGATCATCACAGCAGAACCCTCTTCAACTCTGATGGCACCGGCAAAATAGCGGAAGTGGTCAGATCCCAAGGGAACGTCGATGGCGGTTGTTTCCCGGATCGGCTTTCCGTTATCAAGGGTTTCCACCATAGCCAGCTTTTCAGCGTTTTCATCGATCAGGTCAGCTATCTTTAAGAGCATTGCCGACCGTTCCGCCGGGCTGGTTTTCTTCCAGGACTCAAAAGCCTTCCAGGCAGCCTTTACTGCTGCGTCAACATCTTCTTTTCCAGCATCGGCAACGGTTGCGAGAAATTCGCCATTTGCCGGGTTGTAGGTTTTGAAGGTTTTACCGTCCTGAGCATCCACCCATTTCCCATCAATATACATTTTGTAGCAATCATCAATCGGTTTTTGCATGTGTTCTTCCCTCCGTAAAATTTTTTAAGTCATCATTGATTTCACGTAGATCCCACTTGCAGCTACAAACCTTTCTCTTTTCTCACCCCCATTTGTCAAATGATCTATCAAAAACATAATACAAAAGCTAGACCGGCAGGGGCGCGGGCCTAGCTTTTATCCGCAGCAATCCCCTTTCCGCAATTGAGGCATCCGTTTCCAGATGTATCCTCACGAAATGATAGCCATAGTTCTCTGGCTTTAGGCTTGTGGGTCGGAGAATTATCTACAATGTATAGTTGCAATATCCATGCCAGCCCCTGCCGAACAGCCTTCATTCGGGATAAAACCATGATTCTAACAGAAATCCTGGCCACGGCCGGGATAAACTGTTCACTGTTTGTAAATATTCTAATCATGATTGTAAAGCTATTGTTACACTTTGTTACAGTTTACTGCAATGAACACGCACAATAAAACGGGGAAATCTGGAAGAGAGCAGGAGCTCAAGCAGGAATTTTATTATTAATGTCGAAAAAATAAAAGGGACCACAAAACAACAACTGATATTGACAACTCCGACTAATTTCCATACTAATTAAATGCTTTCCAACAAGAGTTCATACTTTCTTTACACTAACTAAAACAATTTCAAATTTCCTGGACTGGCAGCCTGAAACCCCTGAAGTTCGGTTATTTGATTGATACCACCATCTCTACTAGAGAGGGAGACAAAAGATGCAAACAACTGACCAACAGGATGTTACCAGTATAGCAACAGCATGGTTGAAGTTTATTGAAACCGGCACCATTGACAGTGCAGTTGTGCGGTCTGAGATAGCTGATTCCTGGCTGCGCTCCTATCGCGCCGGGATTGATCCCGCTCACGGCATCAGCGATCATTTGCTGAGCGGTAATGCCCTGGAAGAACTGCTTGAGAAACGCAGCGACCTGATCAATATCGCCAGGACCTTTATGACAAACCTTTACCAGTTTGTTGCGGGTTCTGGTTTCATTGTCATCCTATCTGATGAAAGAGGATTCATCATGGAAATAATGGGGGATAACGATACCCTGGCTAACGCTGCGAAGTTAAACTTGATCAAGGGTGCCAGTTGGGCTGAAGAAGTGGCAGGTACAAACGGATTAGGCACCGCCCTGGCCATTAAAAAACCGGTTCAGGTTTCCGGATATGAGCACTACTGCCAGCAAACCCAATCCTGGACCTGTTCAGCTGCCCCAATTTATGATAAAAATACTGTGATCGGTGCACTGCAGATGTCAGGCCCATCATCAAGAACCCACCTGCATACCCTGGGCATGGTTGTAGCCGCTGTGGAAGCCATCGAGTATGAAATGAGGGTCCATAAACAAAACCGTGACCTCGTCTTGCTCAACAACCATCTTAATAATATCTTCCTCACAGTATCTGACGGAGTAATTAGTTGTCAATAAAAAGGGTATAATAAGGCAGATCAACCGGTAGTAGAAAGGTTCATTAAAACCACGGACCAGGAGATACGCGGAAGTGAAATCAATACCTTGATCGATAAGGCACCGGTAATCGACCAAATGCTTCACCAGGGAGAGTCCTACTTCGATACAGAGGTCACAGTTACTGCAGGTGCTCGCACAGAACGCTTTCTTTCCACAGGGAAACCGATCAAGGATGAACTGGGGGAAATCACCGGGGGTGTCATTTTCCTTAAGCCCATCAACAGGATCAAGAAACTGGTTAACCGCTTCAGCGGCGCTCATGCCACCTTCCACTTCGAAGACATTCTGGGCAACAGCCCTCATATCCGGGAAGCAGTACGCATCGCTTCCCGTGCCGCAGAGAGCGACAGCAGTGTGCTGCTCTCCGGAGAGAGTGGCACAGGAAAAGAGGTCTTCGCCCAGGCCATACACAATAAAAGCCCTCGTTATGAAGGGCCCTTCGTTGCTGTCAACTGTGGGGCGATCCCCAGAGACCTGATCGCCAGTGAACTCTTTGGGTATGAAGAGGGAGCATTTACCGGTGCCCAGCGAGGAGGACGGACAGGGAAGTTTGAACTGGCATCAGGTGGCACCCTGTTCCTTGACGAAATCGGGGATATGCCCCTGGAACAGCAGGTAGCTCTACTGCGGGTACTTCAGAATAAACAGATCACACGCATCGGAGGAAGTAAGGTGATTGTTGTGGATGTGCGCATCATCTGCGCCTCCAATCACAATCTTCAATCAGAAGTAGCCAGAGGTAATTTCCGCCAGGACCTCTACTATAGGCTCAATGTTATCTCTGTTAAACTCCCACCGCTCAGGGAGCGTCAGGAAGACATCCCTCTCATCTTTGACCACTTCCTGAGGGAAACCAGTCATAAGTTGGGGATTAAGGTAAACTTCGTTGATCCGGCAGTGATCACTTACCTGCAGCAGTATCACTGGCCAGGCAATATCCGGGAACTTCAAAATGTCGTCGAGAGAATGATCAATCTGGCAACAGAAGGGGTGATCGGTCTGGAGCAGATCCCAAAAGAAATATTTCTTCCCTCTGCCAGCCCCTATCCAGAAAAAAAAACAGCCGCCTACATCAGGCAGCGATAGCAAACAAATCAAAGAAATACTGGCAGAGAAAGAACGCCAGGAGATCATCTCCACCTTACTGAGGAACAAAGGCAATATCAGCCAAACAGCAAGGGACCTGGATGTTTCCCGTCCCACCATATACCGCAAGATGAGGAAGCTGAAGATAAATATCTAACCACCAACTATGCAGGTGATAGTTGACTCAACTTACGGACAAGGCTGGACAGTGTTTCTATCACAAAGGTGATCTCTTCTTCAGCATTTGACCTGCCCAGTGAGAGACGAATCGCCCCATTCAGGTACTGCTCCGGCAAACCCAGTGAGCGCAGCACATGGGAGGGTTCCCCGGTTCCTGAACTGCAGGCGGATCCCGCTGAAACCGCAATCCCGGCCAGATCTAACCCCCAAAGAAGTGATTCCCCCTCTATATTGTCAAAGGCAAAGTTGACATTATGGGGTAAACGATATTGGCGGTGCCCGTTCAGCCGCACCCCGGGTATCTCCTCTTCGATTCCCCGAATCAGGGCATCCCGCATCTTTTCCAGGCGCTGCAATTCAGCGTCCATATCGCGCTGAGCGATAACTGCTGCCTGCCCCAAACCTGCGATTCCAGGTAGATTCTGTGTACCTGACGCGATACCCCCCTTCCTGCCCTCCACCACGCAGCGGAGGTGCGAAGGGTGTGCCTCGCCGCACATACAGTGCCCCCACCCCTTTTGGCCCATAAAACTTGTGGCCTGAAAGGGAGAGGAGATCTACACCTAACTGCTTTACATCCAGCGGGATATGCCCGACGGTCTGCACAGCATCCACATGGAAAGGTATCCCGTTTTCTCGGGCGATAGAGGCTATCTCTGCCACCGGTTCTATAGTTCCCACTTCATTATTGGCATGCATGATCGAAATAAGTGCTGTTTCCTTTTTGATAGCCCGCCTTACATCATCCGGATCAACTAGTCCATCACTGTCCACCGGCAGATAAGTAACACTGCAGTCAAGATGCTCGGCCAGGCAGGCACAGGTGTTCAGCACAGCATGATGCTCTATGGATGAGGTAATGATATGAGAGCCGCGCCCTTTATGGGAGCATACAACCCCCCCACAGCGCCAGGTTATCAGACTCTGTCCCCCCACTGGTAAAAAATATCTCTTCCGGCCGGGCACAGATGAGACCTGCCACCTCTTTGCGCGCTTTCTCCAGAAGGCCTTTGGCCTCCCTACCGATGGCATAAGGGCTGGAAGGATTTCCGAAACAATTATTCATCACATCACACATTATAGCAGCTACTTCATGATGAACAGGCGTTGTGGCCGCATGGTCGAGGTAGATCATGATCTACCCCTCTTACTGCCGGGAACTTCCCGCGGCAGATACATAGTTCGCCAGGAATCACCGGAACATCTTGCAGGTGAAACCTTTCCCTCCACAGCCCGTCTGTACAGATAATCCTGCATCGCTTCGTAAAGAGCATCAGCAGCCATATTGGAGCAGTGCCTTTTCTCCGGCGGCAGTCCACCCAGTGCCTTTTCCACAACCTCATTGGTGATCTCCATGGCATCAAGAAGAGTCTTCCCCTCCGCCAGTGTGGCGGTCATACTGCAGCAGGCAATAGCCACCGGACACCCCTTGACCTCATAGCGCACTTGTACCAGGCGGTTATCCCGTATTTTGACATAAAATCGAAAAACATCCCCACAGCCCTCTGCTATAGTGGCCATCCCATCCGCATCAGGAATACTCCCTGTACAGCGCGGGTTTTGGAAATGCTCTAAGACCTTGGGACCATACATTATGCAATTCCCTTCCTTTTTGTTGATCTATAACTTCTCTTACTATTTTGGGCTTATGCCCGGAATATTGCAAGCCTTTTTGATAAATATTATACCAGATTTACATCCACCCCCGCCCATTTCATGGGAGCGAAGATTTCAAAGGGAACTGTTCGACCTGCAGTGCCATGTTTGTGACTCATGCAGTCGCGCCTGATTATCTTCTTGCAGTGAGAAGATATCCCCTGGCACTGTCAGAGATTTCGATACTGGCAAATCCCGCCTGCTGAAACATAGCCTTCATCTCATCATCATCTGGCAGCATGTCCTCTCCCACCACACCGCCGAACGACCGGTGCATAGCATTCATATCCTCCCTGCTCGCAGTATGGCATACTGTTACTCTGCCTCCCGGTTTCAGAATGCGCATCATCTCCTTTACTGCGACTTCTTTATCTTGAAAATGGGGAAAACAAGAGTTGCAGATCATTTCATCAAAGGAATTGTCCTCAAAGGGGTATTAACAATATCC
>NZ_CDRZ01000052.1 GCF_000946815.1 Syntrophaceticus schinkii
ATTCGTTACGGCTTTGCGCTGATCAGAACAATGCCCTTTCTTTTAACTTTCCGACCTGGTAATTGGGGAGACAAACCTGTGACGGCAAGAAAAAAAAATGTTTGAGCTGCTGCAGAAAAATGTGATGAAGCCCGTATATGTGATGCACCTGCCGCAGGTCCCGGATGATGCAGCTTCACTTGAGCTCTGGTATGAGGAGCTGCAGAGGCTAAAAAAAGCACCTGGAAGCTGCCCTCGAGGTTGAAATTACAGATGAGGCGCTGTATGAAGCCATCCACAACAATAACGAAGAGGCCCGAGCTTTGCAGGGTTTATTTGACATGAACAAGGCAAAACCCGCTCTTATCTCCGGGTTAGACATGTTAAAAGTGTCCTATCAGATAGGATTTCAGGCTGATCGCAGGGAGGGAGTCAAACTGGTGGACAGCCTGGTGGCCGATATAAAAGAGAAAGCCGCAGGGGGTTACTCAGTAGGGAAAATGTCTACACCGCGTATTTTACTCACTGGGACCCCGGTTGGACTGGGGTGTGAAAAAGTAATTACCCTGGTTGAGGGGTGTGGCGGCCTGGTGATAGCGATGGAGAACTGCGGCGGCTACAAGACTGTAGAATTGCGTGTTGAGGAAAACAACCAAACTGACCCACTGCGCCTGCTGGCTGAGAAATACATGAAGATTCCTTGCTCTGTGATGACTCCCAACCACCGCCGCTTGGACTTACTCAAAAGAATGGTAAAAGAATTTCAGATTGACGGTGTGATTGATCTTACCTGGCAAGCCTGCCATACCTATAACATCGAGTCTTATTTTGTAGCAGAAATGGTGAAAGATGAACTCGGCTTGCCGTTTTTACATTTGGAAACGGATTATTCCCAACACGACCTGGAGACCTTAAGGGTGAGAATTGAGGCTTTTCTGGAGATGATCTAGTACCGGTTACCACCCGACTTTTGTCGAATACCAACGCCAATGAACGCCAACAGACGAGGCATTATGCCGGCCGGTGCTTTCCTCATGGTTTATCTATTAACAACATATCTCAAAAAACCTTTAACAAAAGCAGGCACCAAATTGGGATTGACAGGTGCCGGGAGTGCTGGAGTTTTGGCTGCTGCTGCTAATGTACTGGCGATGTTTGGAATGATTAAGAATATGCCGCCTCAAAATAAAGTTAAGTGTATTGCCTTTACTGTTTGCGGCGGTTATCTGGTTGGCGTTGCATAAGTAAGGGGAAGCAAAGGAAGCAAAAAGAACGTCCCTTTGCTTCCCAGTGAAATCATTTGTGTTTGCGGCGAATCCTAGCTATCCCTTCAATTCTTACACCACAGCTGTCGATAACTTCTTTTGCGGCTTGGAGATATTCCTCTGTTACCAGAAGAGAGATGCCACAAAAGCTGCTTGCGGCACGGGGTGTTGGTGAAATAGAGCATTTTACCCCTGCCTTCTTAAGTTCTTTGTGTAGATGTAATCCTTCATGATGATTGGGAAAGAGTATGTAGTAATTGTATACTTCGGTTTCTTCCACTGTCCAGTTTAGTCCCCCAACATTTCCAAGAATGCTTGTACACGAGTTCTGATCTGTTCTGAGTCCTGCTCACTGTAGTCGGTCTCCAAGTGCATGACCGGAATACCCGCTTTTTTAAGAGCCTGCTGGACAAGGTAGCTCTCTGTGGAATAAAGTCCACAAAACTGTAAATTGCAGTCGATTACACCATCAACCTTGTATTCCTTAACCAGGCGCAGGATATCATCTACTCTTCCCTCATTCGGTGTGAAGCAGGCACAGTTGACTTTCATGTACCGTTTAGCCAGGGCCTGAATCTGTTCATCCAGGGTTGTCCCGGTTTCGTCTACTGAATTCTCAAAATAGCGGACTCCTGTACAGGTTTCTTCAACTACGACAGGAGCACCGCAGGTTTCCACGATATGATGAAGTTTCCAGTTGGGAATAGCCATCGGTGTCCCGGTGATCATGATCCGCGGAGCGTCTGCCGGGAAGACCCCGTTACCCTCAGCGATTCTCTTATCCAGTTCATCGCATAATTCATTGGTTTTAGAGGAAAAACGTTCAGGGTCATCATAAAAGGCAATTTGGGTAATCAAGAGTGCATCCCTGCCGCTGATGGGGACAGGTGAGTTTTTGCGGGTGTTATAGAGCCGCTCCAAAGCCTTGCGTTTGCGGGCAATGAGTTTAATGTTCTCCGCCAGGGCTTCCGGTGTAACCTTAGTGCCTGTTACTTCTTCAACTTTATTGAGAAACAGTTTGATCTCTTCGGTCCAGGCTGCGATATCTTTCTCTCTCTTCATCTGGGGAAGGTCCATCACATAGACCGGAACATCCTCACTCAGTATTTCCCATGCCTTCTTTTTGCCGTCACAGGTAGTTTCTCCGATGTAAATGTCAGCCAGACGGAAAAAGGGACAGGTCTTATCAAGGCGTGCACCGACTGATGCCTTGATCAAGGGGCAGGTATTGGCAGGCAGTACCTTTTCTCCGCCAGGAACCCAGAATTGTGAACCCCCACATAAACCGGTGGCAATGGCACCGGCCGCAAAGATGATCTCATCTGGTACATAAACACAGAATGTGCCGAATACTTTACCCCCTTTTTTCCTGTGCTCTACCAGCTCCGCCGGCCTTACCCCATGAATTTCAGCAACAACAAAGTCATAATAGTCCATCCCTTCAGGACGGTCCTGCTGGGAAATGTAGACTTCATGAAAGGCGTCGGGCAGTGCCTCACATAAGAGGTCATGCTTTTCCAAGTCCATTCCCAGGTCATCCCACATATTACGATAATCAGCCATCTTTTCTCCTCCCCGTTTTTATTAAATTAAAAACAATAACGATGAACCACTGCAACGCAAAACCTTATTGCAGCGGATTCAAAGATATTATGCTCGTGAGTTAAAATCGCGGGCGATCAGTGCTGCTCCTATTGCTCCGGCCAACTGACAGTCTTTTGGAACCTGTACAGGAACTCCGAGCTGTTCCTCCAGGCTTGCCTGCACCCCTTCATTGATGGCCACTCCACCTGTAAATGTAACCCTATTAGATGCACCCATGCGCTGTGCCATACTGGCGATGCGGCGGGCGATTGATTGGTGCAGGCCAGCGATGATTTCTCCCTTAGCTTTGCCCTGCGTCAAGAGCCCGATCACCTCAGACTCAGCAAAAACCGTGCACATGCTGTTCAGTGCGATCGGTGTTTGTCCTTTCGACAAAGCGGCCAGATCACTTACATCAACCCCAAGTGCATTGGCGATCACCTGCAGGAAACGCCCTGTCCCGGCGGCACACTTGTCGTTCATGGCGAAATCAAGCACCTGTCCCTCGTCATTGATTCTGATCACCTTGCTGTCCTGCCCGCCGATATCAATAACCAGGTCAGTCCCTGGTAATAGGTAGGCAGCACCGCGAGCATGGCACGTTATTTCTGTGACCACACGGTCAGCGAAATCAATGGATACACGCCCGTACCCGGTCGCTATCAAGTAATCAATTTGCTCCTCTGTGTATCCTGACTGGTTCAATAATCTGCCGTAAACTTGATGAGCTGCCTGGCGGGGGCTCCAACCGGTAGGAGCAATTGTTTTAAATAAACGTTGACCATTGAAAATGACAGCCTTTGTTGACATAGAACCAATGTCGATTCCTGCTACTAACATCTATAATCCCTCAATGTATAACATATAGTTATGATGGCAAGTCATATAAGTTATGCTATGCTCATTTTAGGCTATATAGATGCAGCAGTCAACATAAAGCAGGGGGGAAGAGGCATGAATAATAGTTATAGCTGATAGCAGTGGGCGGTTCTCTTTTATCGTGCTGCAAAGAGAACCGCCCTTATTAAGAAAGAATCGGGAGGGGAGGTCTTCTCCCGTATCTGAGCCGTACAGGCATGAGAATCATCAGATAAATACCGGGCTTCTGCATCAGTGAACGTTTATTGGGAATGTCAAATCTCCGGTTTCGTAATTGAACAGTTATTGGAAGTGCTCAACGCTCACCTAAGGTGACCGTACACTCTGTTTTCTTTTTATCGCGCCAGAGCGTCAGTTTGACTTTTTTTCCGGGGCCATCTTTGCTGATACAGTCTTGCAGTTCAGATGTGTTTTTCACCTTGGTGCCGTTCCAGGATAAAATGATATCCCCTTGTTTTACTCCTGCTTGATCAGCGGGTCCCCCGCTGGTAACGTTTCTCACCACAACACCATCCAAATCAGACAAGCCGAAATAATCGGCGATCGATTGGGTTACATCCTGGATCTCCACACCCAGCCAACCCCGCTTTACCTTCCCTTGTTCAATCAGTTCATCTAAAACACTGTTTACCGTATTACTGGGGATAGCAAAGCCGATTCCCTGTGCTTGTGAACCCACCGCGGTGTTGATCCCGATCACCTCTCCCTGCAGGTTCAAAAGCGGGCCACCGCTGTTGCCGGAATTGATCGCCGCATCTGTTTGCAGCAGGTTTCGGTAGTTGCGGTTCTGGACAGTGATCGGGCGCCCTTTGGCGCTGATTACCCCAACGGTTACCGTATGATCCAGGCTGTACGGGTTGCCGATGGCAATAACCCAGTTTCCAACATCAACAGCATTGGAATCTCCTAATTTAATTGTTGGCAGATTCTTTCCCGCATCGATCTTCAAAACAGCCAGGTCGAGTTCCTCATCCGACCCGATAACGCGGGCGGTTAGGGGTTTATTGATATCCGCAACACTTACCTGGATCTCCTGGGTATTACTGATCACATGCTCATTTGTCAAAATATAACCATCAGCTGAAATAATAAAACCTGAACCGATACCCTGCTGGACCTTTTGTTCCGGTGTGTTATCAAACTGCCCGAAAAATTGCCGGTAAAAGGGATCGTCGAAATAAGTATTAGATCGTGATTTTGTGGAAGCATATGTTTCGATTTTGACCACCGCAGACCCTGTTTTATCTACGATCTCCGCGATAGTAGAGGAACCCACCCCGGGAAGAGAACCCGCATGACTGCCTGCAGTTTGCACACCGGATTTCGCGTTATTTGCCTGAACCTTGTCCATCCAGTAATTGCTGGAGGCGAAGATGATTCCTCCCGTAAAAACGATGCCTGCTAAAAATGCTCCCAATACAGCAAAAATCAGGGCTTTCTTTGGTTTCATTTATTTTCACCTCTCAATATTAAATTTGATGCCGGACAGATGCCGGAGCTCGCTGCTTTACCTATTAAAAAACCTGTGCTTCTGAGGGGTTTTGTCGGGCCACTGTATTTACAGGGTATAGCTTTTGACGTACTCCCACGACTGAAGTCATGGGATTCTGGTTCATCGTGGGTTTTCCGCGGGGGAACGTAAAAAATGCAAAAAAAGCGTTGCACTAAAAGATACAGAGTACCGAAGCCCCTCCGTCTATTTGTTATGTGACCAAGTCTATAATAAAAAATCTGTGTGTCTATGTTGTGATCATTAGGTGTCAGTTGGATGTATTTTATACCCTTATAAGGATCTTTTTTGCGCTGTCGAAGTTGCTGCAGCGATACCCCACTCGATGCGTCGCCCAAGTGCCCAAGCCTTAGCGATGGCGAGACTGATGCAAAAGGAACCGTCCCCGGTGCATCTCTTATTTTCACCTCTCAATAAAATTAGATGGCCAAACGCTGCGCTTTCATATGGTTCAGTCTGAAAGATCCATAATACGGTAAATCCCCTTCAGTCTTTCGATCACCATGATTAATAAATGAAATTAAGCCTATAATAATAACTCTGTGTGTTCATTTTGTGAACATTGGATGTAAGTATGGTGTATTATGGAAGAAGAACGGCCTACTTTGGCAACCTACAAAATGAGATGTGGGAAGTGGGAGGTTGGAAGTGGGAATAGGGGCTGGAAGCCAGATGCCGGAAAAAAGATGGCCAGGGTTATCTATCCACTTCAAACCAGAACAGGACACCGTCTTCCAGGTTTTCCACACCACAGCTGTTGCCGTGTAGATCCTGAATCGCCTTGACTACCGAAAGCCCCAGTCCGGTTCCGCCATAACTTCGGGTTCTGGCTTTATCAACTTTATAAAAACTCGTCCATATCTTGTCCAGAGATTTGTCTGGAATCTTCTCTCCGGAATTGTAGATAGATACCCGCACCTTCTCATTTTGTATTACAGCCTGTATTCTAATCTCTTTTTTGTCGTCTGTATGGTTAATCGCATTGACCAGATAATTCACCAGCACCTGTTCAATGCGCACAGCATCTCCATTAACAGTGAGGTATTCCGGTATGTCTAACTCCACCTTGATCCCTTTTTCGACCAACACCGGCTGGTATTTATCCAGAACACTCTCTATTAGGGATGATAAATTAAAAGCCGTTTTATCCAGCTTGAAAGATCCGGATTCTATCTTGGATAAATCAAGCAGTTCCTTGACCAGCCTGTTCATCTTGCTGGCTTCATCCATAATCACATCACAATAATAATTCTTGTTTTCCTCATCCTCATTGATTGTTTAATTTCAAACCTTCTGCATACCCCTGAATCAAAGCAATCGGGTTTTAATTCATGGGATACATTATTGATGAATTCCTTTCTCATTTTGTCGATCCTTCGTTCCTGTTCAATCATCTGTCTTTAATTTTTGTTTGCTTCTGTCAGATCTGAAATCGC
>NZ_CDRZ01000053.1 GCF_000946815.1 Syntrophaceticus schinkii
GTCATAATCAAAACATCCGGAGCAGCTGCTTTAGACAGCAAAATATCTCGCTGTTGGAACGCCGAATCTGTGCCTGCTCATCGATAATCACCAATCCGAGGTTAGCAAACAACAACCTCCTCTTCAAGAAGGGCATGAGTACCGATCATAATTATCTGTTGTGCCGCTTTTAATTAACTTCCAGGCACTGTTCCCTTCCTTTTTCCCCATGGGTCCGCCTGTAAGCAAATCTAACACGTACCCCTAACTGTGATACGAGCCTGCTGATCCCTAAAAAGTGTTGTTCTGCAAGAACCTCAGTAGGAGCCATGAGAACACCCTGGTAACCCGCAGCAACAGTATGCAGAAGTGCGTAAAGAGCCACAACAGTTTTTCCACACCCTACATCCCCCTGCAGAAGGCGGTACATTCTGGTAGCACTCGAGAGATCCCTTTTAATTTCAGTGATTACACGCTGCTGTGCCTGGGTAAGGGTGAAAGGGAGTGAAGCAAGAAAATCTTCCGGAAGGCGGTTTTTGGGAAGGCGTGCCACCCCTTCCTTCCGAATATGCTGCTGTATTCTCGACAAACCTGTTTCAAAAAGAAACAGCTCTTCAAAAACCAGGCGTTGGCGAGCCATTTTTAAACTGTCCATGTCCGCAGGAAAATGGATCTGTGTTAACGCCTGGGAAAGAGGGATCAACCTTAACTCACTGCTCAATTCCGGGGGTAGAAGATCCTTTACTGTTTTGGCGTAGGAACTGACACACTGGTACATAATACGCCTTAAAGAGCGCTGGCTCAATTTCTCGGTAGTTCCATAAATGGGTACAATGCGCCCCACATGAACCGGGTTTTTAAGGCTGCCAAGCTCATAATCAGCAACTGAAATCTCATATCCGTAGAGGTTTCGTTCTACCTTTCCAGTGACAGAGATGGGTAAACCCTTGCGTAATGACCTTTTCAAAAAAGGCTGATTAAACCAAAGAGCTGTACAGCTTCCAAAATTCCCGTGCACTGCCACCCTCAAGAGGCTCAAATTGCGCCGCAGTTTAACCTCCTCGATATTTTCGATTGTTCCCAGTACAGTAGCCACTTCACCTGCTTCTACATCATTGAGGGTTTCTTTGACACGGCGATCCTCATAGCGTCTTGGAAGATAGTAAAGTAAATCAAAAAGATTATAAATACCTATCTTATGAAAAAGCCTCGCTCTTTTCTCTCCTATTCCTGGCACATGAGATATTTTTATCTCTGCCAGTTGTTTCCCGGTTAACAACCTCTTCCCGCTGATTATTAATTCCACTCCTATTCAACACTGATCAAAAAATAATAGATGGGTTGGTCACCCTGGTGAGTATCCACTTCTAACTGCGGATAGATAGCCCTTATCTGTTCAAGGATTCCTTCCACTGTTTCCGCTGTCACACCATCACCGGAATAAAGTGTTACCAGTTCATCATCTTCATCCACCATTTTCTCCAGCAGAGCAAGCACAACATCCACTTGTGATGACCCGGTAGCTGCAATTTCCCCCTGGTAAATTCCGATCAATTCGTTTTCTTTGATCTCCTGATCACCCAGCATGGCATCCCGTACAGCATAGGTTATTTCCCCAGCTTTTACCTCCTCAAGCTGTTGACACATTCTTTCTTTGTTTTCTTCAAGTGTCATGGAATCATTAAAAACTAAAAGGGCGCTGATTCCAGCTGGGATATTTTTGGAGGGAATTACCTCTATAGGTCGGTCTACAAGCTGTTGAGCCTGTTTTGCAGCCAGGATTAAATTTTTGTTGTTGGGCAGTATCAGTACCTGGCGTGCAGTTGTCTCCTCAATAGCCCGTACGAATTCCTCCACCGGGGGATTCATTGTTTGCCCCCCTTCGATCACATGAATGGCACCCAAATTATAAAACAACTGCTTGAGGCCCTCCCCTGCTCCAACTGCCACTATACCGATCTCTGCAGTTTTAGCAGTATCATCCGCAGTAATGTTAGATGCATCCCATTGGTCATGCATATTATCGATCTTGATATCATGAAGAGTACCATACTGCTGACAATACTCTAAAACCGTACCCGGCTTGTTGGTATGAATATGAATTTTCATAAAAGTGCTGGCATTACCTGTTACTATACTTCCTCCTAGATTATTTAAGTGTTTCTTTATAACTGTTTCCAACGAAGGATCAGCTTTAAGAAGGAATTCAGTACAGTACATATAAGTAAAATCTTGTTCAGGAATGTCCTCCGGTAGTGCAGTAATTTCAACAGGAGGCTCTACTGCTCTCTGTACTGTATTATAATTACTGTTGCTGAGAGCATTCAGCCCCCCCTCAAGAATTACCAGCAGTCCTTTCCCCCCGGCATCAACAACCCCTGCCTTTTTTAAAACCGGCAGCATCTCCGGGGTCCGCTCTAAAGTTTCATAACCCTTATATATGGCTTGCTCCAGCATCTTCTCCAGGCTAATGTCCTGAGAAGATGCTTCCTTCATTGCACGGGCAAAGCTTTTCGCTACAGTCAACATAGTTCCTTCAACTGGTTTGATAACTGCGCGGTAAGCACTGGCCACAGCAAGATGCCAGGCACCGGCAAAGTCCTGCACAGTTATCTCTTCTTTCCCCTTCAGGCCATCGGTGAGTCCCCGAATCAACTGCGATAAGATCACACCCGAATTGCCCCGGGCACCCATCAGAGAGCCCCGGGCTGCGGCATCTCCGACATCCCCGATATTAGAGGAAGTGTTCTTTTCCAATTCTTTGACTGCAGCAGCCATTGTTAGGAACATATTCCGACCTGTATCACCATCGGGAACAGGAAAAACATTTAGCCTGTCTATTTCATGCTGGCGCTCTTCAATCGCTTCCAAGCCACCAACGAAAAGACACCTAACCTGTTCCCCGGTTACAACACACTGCTCCAATCCAGCTCCCCCTTACGATTTACTCAAAGACTCGCACACCCATAACATTAACATTTACTTCTACAGCACGAAGACCTGTCATAGTCTCAATTTCATAACTGACAGTTTCCATAACATTATGGGCAACCTGTGCTATATTTACCCCATAGCACATCACAACCCAGAGGTCAATTTTGACATCTGACCCTTCCTGGTTTACCTCTACTCCTCTACTTAAAGAATCCCCTCCTAGAATTTCCGAGACACCCTGTCGCAGTCCACGGGGTACCATCCCCACAATGCCAAAACAGCGAACAGCCGCTGCACCGGCTATAGCTGCCAGCGCCTCGGGGGTAATCTCGATTTTACCGTAATCCGTCTGACGGTTGTCACTCATGGTATCTACCCCCTTGCACAACCTTACTGTACTGTTATTGCGACCAAAATACATTATACTATAACTTGCCACTGTTCGGGTATCAAATCCCTGCAGTTATTAAAACAGCAAAACAAGTATCTTTCCGGCACTTGTCATCGATCCACTACTTTGTTAAAATAGGTTCTGTGAGAAAGGAGGATCTACGATGGCAAAGTGCGCAGTTTGCGGAAAAGGAGTTCATGTCGGCATGAAGGTAAGCCATTCCCATATCCGCACCAAAAAAGTTTGGGCACCCAACCTGCAGCGTGTAAAAACAATAGTCGACGGTAAACCTGTACGCATGTATGTTTGCACCCGCTGCCTCAAGGCAGGTAAAGTAAATCGTGCCCTATAACAACAGCTAACTCAGCCCATAAACAAATATTCCCTCAGCTTTTATACCGATTTCGTTGTACACATACCTGTGCCTGTGAATTTAGCATGCACAGGTTTCTATTTACCCTTCCAGTTCCTTGAAGAGGTTGACCATTTCCAAAGCTGTTATAGCTGCATCTGCACCCTTGTTTCCCGCCTTTGTGCCGGCCCGCTCAATAGCCTGTTCAAGAGTATCAGCTGTAATGATACCAAAAACAACAGGAATTCCCGCTGCAAGACCGACCTGAGCAATTCCCTTGGTAGCCTCACTGGCCACATAATCAAAATGGGGGGTAGCGCCGCGGATCACTGCACCAAGACAGATAACCCCGTCATACCCGCGCTCAACCATCTTTTGAGCTGTTAAGGGGATTTCAAAAGCTCCCGGGACCCAGGCTACATCAACTGCATCTTCACTGACACCGTGCCGCGTAAGCATATCCAGGGCACCGCCTAACAGCTTATTGGTAATAAATTCATTGAACCTGGCAACAACAATACCAAAGCGCAGACCCTCACCCAGTAATTTTCCCTCAAAATAATTCGGCAATTTTCAAAACTCCCTTCTATTTATTCAGGGCGAGAAAGCTTGTTCCCATTTTTTCCTTTTTTTGTCTTTAAATAATATCGGTTTTCGGCCCGTGGAGGCATTTCGATGGGTACCCTTTCCACAACATCCAGGCCGTACCCTTGTAGACCTGCAATTTTACGGGGATTGTTGGTGAGCAGCCGAATTTTCCTCACACCCAGATCCACCAGGATCTGTGCCCCGAATCCATAGTCTCTCAGGTCTGCGGGAAATCCAAGGATTTCATTGGCTTCAACTGTATCTCTTCCTTCATCCTGGAGTCTGTAGGCGCGGATTTTATTCAAGAGACCGATTCCCCTTCCCTCCTGCCGCATGTACAACAAAACACCTCTTCCCTCAACAGAGATCATCTTCAGTGCTTGTGCCAGCTGTTCCCCACAATCACAGCGCAGAGAACCGAAAATATCCCCGGTCAGGCACTCGGAGTGTACCCGGGTCAGAACAGGTTCCTCTGTCTTTATATCTCCCTGTACAAGAGCGATATGGCAGTTGTGATCGAGGATCGTTTCATAGGCTACAGCTGTAAACTCCCCGTACTTTGTGGGCAGGTGTGTTGCAGTCACTCGACGGATCAGTTTTTCTGTGTGGCGGCGGTACTTGATCAGATCAGCCACAGTGATAATTTTTAAATTGTGCTTTCTGGCAAACTGAAAAAGCATGGGGGTGCGAGCCATTGTTCCATCATCATTCATGATCTCACAGCAGACACCGGCTGGATAGAGGCCGGCCAGGCGAGCTAGGTCAACAGTAGCCTCTGTATGGCCTGCCCTCCTCAGTACCCCACCCTCTTTCGCCCTCAGGGGAAAGATATGGCCGGGTCGCCTTAGATCCTGTGGCCTGGTTTTAGGATCAACCAAAGCCTTGATAGTTTTAGCCCGTTCAAAAGCAGAAATCCCTGTAGTTGTCGAGGAAGCATCGACAGATACTGTAAAGGCTGTCTCCATGCTGTCTGTATTGTGAGCGACCATCTGCTCCAGCTCCAATTCATCCAGGCGCTCTCCAGTCAGGGGGGAACAGATGAGACCACGGGCATAAATGGCCATAAAGTTGATGTCCTCAGGTGTCACCTTCTCCGCAGCGATGATCAGGTCACCTTCATTTTCCCGATCCTCATCATCTACTACAACAACCATCTGTCCCGCAGCTATCTCGGCAATGGCTTCTTCAATTGTGTTAAATTGCTCCTGCTCCGGCATTGATTTAGCTCCTTTCATCATTAGATAAATCCATGTTCAGCTAAAAACTCAACAGAAAACCCTTTGCCAGCCTCCTTTTTCTCCAAAAGAAAACACACATATTTACCCAGCAGATCTGCTTCTATATTTAATAGATCACCCGCCTTTTTTAACCCCAGTGTTGTTGCCTCCAGGGTATGCGGGATCAGGCTCACCTTCATGGTACTGCCCTGCAGTTCAGCCACAGTCAGACTGGCGCCGTCAAGTGCTATGGATCCTTGAGGGATCAGGTATGGCTCCAGATCAGATGGTATCTCTATCCAGATCTCTGTAGCGATTCCCCGCTGCGCAATATTAATAATCTTCCCTACCGCATCAACATGCCCGGTGACAAAATGACCGCCAATCCTGGCTCCCACTTTTAAAGCCCTTTCCAGATTGACCCGTTCCCCTTCGGTTAAAAGCCCTAAATTTGTTTTATCAAGGGTTTCCGCCATTACATCCGCAGTGAATGTTCTGGAATTGTATGCTGTTACCGTAAGGCAGACCCCATTAACAGCCACACTCTCACCAATTTCCAGTTCCCTGCAAAACCCAGACTCAATGGTCAGAGCAGCAGACACAGGTCCCTTCCTGATACCCCGCATAATCCCCTTCTCCTCCACAAGACCCGTAAACAAAGACTCACCTCCAATAGATCAGGGGGACGGTTCTCCTGATCTTCTTTTTACCACCATTTACTATCAATCTAACAACGACCACAAACTTCTGACCTCCGACATACGGCATCCAACCTCTATTTTGCGGGTGACATAAGGGGTAACAGAAGAACCGTCCCCCTGTCATCTCCTTCTTACCTCTGACTTCCGGCATCCGACCTCTATTCCCGGTAGGCTGTAATCATCAGATCTTCCCCTACCCTTTGAACAGACATCTGTGCAAGTCGCAGACAGTCTTTAAGTCTCTCACACCCCATACCACCGAAAACCCCCGGGGAATCTTGTCCCCCGATAATCAACGGGGCTTGAAAAAAAAACAAAACTTATCGATGATCCCTGCTTCCAGTGCAGACGCATTCAAAGTTGACCCCCCTTCTAGAAGCAGGCTGGTTATCTCTCTTTTCCCCCAGTTCCTT
>NZ_CDRZ01000054.1 GCF_000946815.1 Syntrophaceticus schinkii
GGAAAACAACAGATATTTATTGATAAGTGTACCCTGGGGACAGCATACTAATCCTAAAGATGTTTTTAAGGAACTGCTTGACCTGGTACGCCAGGCCAAAACAGAAGCAAAGCCATTGGATATTAATGAGAAAGCGGCAGTGATGTTGGCCTGCAAAAGTGCTCTAAAAGCCGGTGATCCTTTAACAGCTCAGGAAATGAGCCGGCTCCTGGTGCAGCTGGATGCCACAGCTCATCCTGACCGCTGCCCCCATGGAAGGCCTACCTATATAAAAATAACAGGTAGGGACCTGGCCAGGTGGTTTCATCGTTGATTAATGGATGTGATAAAATGCTTTCTCCTCTTGTGGTTATAGCAGGACCTACAGCAGCAGGCAAATCTAAGATAGCTGTAGAGCTGGCCCTCAAGCTGAATGGAGAGATCATCTCTGCTGATTCAGTACAGCTGTATAAATATTTTAATATCGGTGCTGCCAAATTAACCTTAGAAGAACAAAAAGGTGTCCCTCATCACCTTTTTGATGTCCTGGAGCCGGATGAGCACTTTAGTGTTGCCCAGTTTCAAGATTTGGCACGCACAAAAATCAAGGAGATTCAAAAAAGGGGGAGACTTCCTTTCCTGGTAGGGGGGACAGGACTTTATATTCAGTCAGTTATCGATTCCTCTTTTCAGTTTCCGGAAACAAAGGGACATCTGGCGATCCGTAAGCGACTGCGGGGATTATGGACTGCAGGCAAGAAAGAGGAGCTATATCAGAAACTCAAAGCCGTGGATCCCCTTTCTGCTGAGCGGATCCACCCCAATGACTTCCGGCGCATTTCCAGAGCTTTGGAGGTTTATCATCTGACAGGCAGGCCTATTTCCAGCTATACACAAGAGAAAAAGAAAAGCCTTTATCAGTTGGAGATGATCGGTTTAACTTACAAGCGACCGGAGCTTTATCAAAGGATCGAAAAAAGGGTGGACGAGATGTTCGCCGAGGGACTTGTAGAAGAAGTTTGCACAATACTCAACAAGGGGTACTCTAAGGAATTAAAACCCTTCAAAACACTGGGATACAAACAAGTAGTAAAATACTTGGAAGGGGATTATGATCTTGCCGAAGCTGTAGCGGAAACTAAAAAAGCAACCAGAAACTATGCCAAAAGACAGCTGACCTGGTTTCGCAGGGATGATCGCATTTGCTGGTATTTATTACAAGATGGGGAGGATTACCACGGGGTATTGGAGAGAATTATGCGGTGTCTTTGCAGGAGTATGAACATTTTTGTAGAATAGCATGTGGTAAAGATTAGAAATCGGAGGTTAAAAAATGTCCAAACAGCAGATCAATTTGCAAGATTATTTGTTAAATCAGGTTCGTAAAGAGGGTATTACTGTCACGATTTATCTGGTCAACGGGTTCCAATTAAAGGGTACATTGCGGGGTTTTGATAATTTTACGGTTGTTTTGGAAAGTGATGGGAAACAGCAAATGGTTTATAAACATGCTATTTCTACAGTGATGCCCATGCGACCTGTCAATCTCTCATATGATACAAATTCTGAATAGTAAAATAATTTCTATCCATCTATCCAATTGAGGTGAGGGGGAATATGAAGAGAGCAATAAGCTCTTGTGGTTTATTAATTGTTGCGCTGGTGATGGTTTTTTTATTAATAGGTTGCCAAGAAGAGGTCAAAGAGGACAGTCTTAAAGTGGGGATACTTCCCAATGAAGAGATTTTGCCGCTTTATGTGGCTAAAGAAGAGGGATTGTTCGAAAAACACGGTGTTAACATAGAAATTGTTAATTTTCAGAGTGCCGCGGAAAGGGATGCTGCACTCCAAGCCGGAGCGGTTGACGGGGTAGAGGGTGATCTGCTGGCAGTTGCCTTAATACGCCAGGGGGGAATCCCTGTGAAAGCTGTTTCACTGGTAATGGGAGCAACTGTAGAAGAAGGGCGTTTTGCCATGATGGCCGCTCCCGGCAGTGAAATCGATGTTGAAGAAATAAAGGGAAAAAAACTGGCTCTTTCCAAAAACACGATCATCGAGTATGTGGCAGATCAGATGCTGATGGCCAAAGGTATCGACCCCCAGGAAGTAGAAAAAGTTAATATTGCTAAAATGCCCTTGAGGGTAGAGAATCTGCTGCAGGGCCAGGTAGATGCAGCGGTCCTGCCGGATCCCCTGGCCTCCTTTGCAGAATTAAAGGGCGCCAGGGTGCTAGTTGATGATACCAAATTATCGAAAAATATTTCACAGTCTGTCTATTTTTTCAGTGATAAGGCCATAAAAAACAAAAAGACGGCCATCCAAAACTTTATTAAAGCTTATTCTGATGGGGCCAAAGTTGTAACAGAGAATCCGGAAAAGTACCGTGATCTCTTCAAAGAAAAGATACAGATCCCGGTGGAACTACAGGAAACTTATCCGGTTCCTTCTTTTTCACCGTTGCAGCTGCCATCCCGTGAAGATACCCAGCGGGTGATCGACTGGCTAAAAAGCAACAAACTGCTAACAGAACCTTATACCTATGAGGATCTTGTAACAGATGAAATTATCAAATCGATATAGATAAAGAAGGATCAGCAATGCTTTCCTTAAATGATGTGTTCTTGACGTATTCCAATGGGAATACATCAGTGCAAGCCTTAGCAGGTGTCAACTTAAAAATAGAAAAAGGGAAAAGCTATGCCATTATAGGACCTTCGGGATGCGGAAAGACATCCCTTATTTTTCTCATGGCGGGTTTGATAGCACCCACCCAGGGAGAGGTTTTTCTTCATGAGATGAAGGTGGTTAAACCCCATCGGGGAACAGCACTGATCCTGCAGGAATATGGACTGCTTCCCTGGAAAACCGTGTGGGAAAACGCAGCCCTGGGCCTTAAGCTGCGCAAGGTGCCTGAGCAGGAAATCGCTGATATCCTGGGGCAGGTTTTTGAAGAATTAGAACTAACCGAGTGCATTGACCGCTACCCGAACCAGTTGAGCGGAGGACAGAAGCAGCGGGTGGCCCTGGCCCGGGCGTTATCTCTCCAACCGGAGATACTCCTGATGGATGAGCCGCTTTCTGCCCTTGATGCCCTGACCAGAGAAAACCTGCAAGAGGTAATCCTTAGATTGATCAAGAAGCACCGGATTACCTCTGTTTTGGTTACCCACAGCATCGAGGAAGCAGTTTACCTGGGGCAGGAGATCATTATCCTATCAGCACGCCCCGGGAAGATCAGTGCCATAGTTGCCAATACCGAACAGGGAACTGAAGGCTACCGTCACAAGATGAGTTTCTATGCAAAATGTACAGAAGTGCGTGGCTTACTGGAGGTTCACTGCCAAAGTGATGACCGATTACTACAAAAACAATAAAATTTTAATGACTGCAATAGCAATACTGTTTCTTTTCCTGATCTGGGAACTGATAGCACAGCTGCTGAAAAACCCGGCATTACCATGCCCTATCCCTGCTCTGACTACTTTTATTCAGATTTTCCCGCTGGGACTCTGGAAGCATTTTATGATCAGCACCTACCGGGTGCTGACAAGCATCCTTGTTGGGCTTGCTCTGGCTGTTCCCCTGGGACTCTATATCGGGAGGAACACCAATATCGACAAATGGCTGTCACCACAGCTGTACCTGATTTATCCTATTCCCAAGATCGCACTGCTCCCGGTAATTTTTGCCATCTTTAAAATCGGTGATCTCTCTAAAATTGTGTTGATTGTTTTAATTATTTTCTTTCAGATACTGATCACAACAAGAGATGCCGCAAAGAACATACCCGAAAATTCTATTCTTTCTGTTCTCTCCCTGGGAGCAACCCCGCGGGAGATATATTCCCATGTGATTATCCCGAGCTGTCTGCCGGAAATCTTTACTGCCATACGGATCAGCCTGGGTACAGCGATCAGTGTTCTCTTTTTCACTGAGTCGTTTGCTACTGTTGAGGGTTTAGGATACTTTATTTTTGAGGCATGGAGCAGGGTCAACTACCCGGAGATGTTCGCGGGGATCATCGCTATCAGCTTACAGGGCTTTGTTCTTTTCCTGCTGGTAGATTATCTCCAGCGTCTTATCTGCCCCTGGTTGTATACTTAACACTTTTCTACCTGCACTCGCGTATAATGTTTAAAGAATAAGACAACCAGAGGTGATAGCCGGGTGTATTTCAGGTTCCCGTTGAGGATAGGGGGAAGTTCTCCCCAGGCTCAACCCTTACGAACCACCCCGAAACAGAAAAACCGGAAAATATCAGATGAAAGACAACAGATAAAACCGGAGCAGGTGCTAGAGGAACTGAATGGATTGATCGGGCTGAGCGAGGTCAAAAACCTCGTTTCAGAAATTTCTGCTTATGTTCAGATCCAGAGGCGCAGGGAAAGGGTATCCCTGCGCACAGAGCAGTTGGTTTTACATATGATCTTTAAGGGAAATCCTGGAACAGGGAAAACTACTATTGCCAGAATTATGGGCAAACTTTTCTGCTCTATGGGGGTTCTTTCTCGGGGGCACCTGATCGAAGTAGAGCGGGCAGATCTGGTCGGTGAGTATATCGGCCATACCGCGCATAAAACCCGGGAACAAGTTAAAAAAGCTATGGGGGGCATCTTATTTATTGATGAAGCTTATTCTCTTGCTCGCGGCGGAGAAAAGGACTTTGGCAAGGAGAGCATCGATGTGCTGGTCAAGGCGATGGAGGATCACAAGGATAACCTGGTCCTTATCCTTGCGGGTTACAAGCGGGAGATGGAGTGGTTTCTGCGCAGCAATCCGGGGCTTTATTCCCGTTTTCCCGTTCATATCACTTTTCCCGACTATAGTGTGGATGAACTGCTGCAGATCGGCACCCTGATGCTTAAGCAAAGGCAGTACCGCATGCTATCTGAGGCACGGACCGCCCTGTGCAAGATTTTAGAGGAAAAAAAACGAGAAGGCAATTATAATGAAGGAAATGCTCGTCTGGTTCGCAATCTGATTGAAAGAGCGATCCGCAGGCAGGCTGTGCGGTTGGTGAAACGCCGGCGCCTGACAAGGGAAGAATTGATGATCATACGGCCAGAAGATTTTGAATAAAGGGTGGGTAAAATGCCAGATATAATTGGTTACCTTCAGGAAAAATATCAAATTGATGCTGAACTCTGTGATTTGGCAAGACAGGCAGAAGAGAAGGCAAAACCTGAATTTGAGCGGATTGGGGCAACCGCGAAAATTAACCAGGCGCGGGTTCTCTGCGCTTTTCGGGATGCAGGAATCTCCGAATACCACCTCAGGGACGGGAACGGCTATGGTTATGGGGATCCCGGGCGGGAGGGTTTGGAGAATGTCTATGCTCTCACATTTGGAGCAGAGGCAGCACTGGTGCGTGCCCAGATTATTTCGGGAACACATGCCATTTCTCTTGCCCTGGCATCTATCCTCAAACCCGGTGATCTGCTGCTTTCTGCAACAGGAACCCCCTATGATACCCTGGCCAAGATTATAGGAACATCTAAAGCAGAAGGGTCCTCTTTATGTGGACAGGGTATCACCTACAAGGAGGCCCCTTTAACTGTGGAGGGCAGGCCCGACTACGAAAAGATCCAGGGGCTGCTGGCAGAGAACCCCAGGGCCGTCTTAATTCAGCGCTCTCGTGGTTACAGCTGGCGCCCGGCCCTGAGTGTTCAGGAAATTTACGAACTTGTCAGCTTGATCAAGGAATATAACAGCAATATTATTTGTTTTGTCGATAACTGTTATGGAGAATTCGTTGAAGAACGAGAGCCCACAGATGCAGGGGCTGACTTGATGGCAGGTTCCCTGATCAAGAATCCAGGCGGGGGATTGGCTCCATCAGGTGGCTACCTGGTGGGGAAAAAAGAGTTGGTAGCACAGGCCGCGGATAGGCTAATTGCTCCTGGTTTAGGCCAGAACATGGGCACAAATTTAGGATTGGGGCCTCTTTTTTACCAGGGTTTTTTCATGAGCCCTCATACTGTTGCTGAAGCACTCAAAGGAGCGCTTATTGCTGTCCATTTATTCACCACCCTGGGTTTTGAGACATCACCCGCTCCCGGTTCCCAACGCTCAGATATCGTACAGGCAATTAAACTCAATGACCCAGAGGGGGTAAAGGCCTTCTGCCACGGGATCCAAAAGGCATCCCCGGTAGATTCCCGCGCCATACCTGTGGCCAGCAGTTTGCCAGGATACCAGGACAAGGTGATCATGGCAGGCGGCACCTTTGTACAGGGGTCATCTATTGAGCTGACCGCAGATGCCCCCATGCGCCCTCCCTACATCGTTTACCTGCAGGGTGGGTTATCCTATGCCCATGCTGTAATAGGGATCCTGCAGGCTGTGCAGGAGCTAAAAAATGAAGGGCTGCTGCCTTTACAAATGTAGCCTATCTGCCTGGTGGTGATCCGAGTGCTCTGCGGGGTTCTGCTTGGAGATGTTTCTTTGACCCTGTGGTATTAGTTAACCTGGCGCAGAGCAGTTCGTTTTTGAGCTCGCTATAAGGTTTTTTGAAAGCTGAAGAGGCTTCGGGGTTGTACTCAACGACCATGCTTTTTATATCTTCAACGATTCCGTACGGTTTGCCATCGGCCATATTAAATCTCTCCAAATTTAAGTAAAGCAATGTACCGGAAATTATCAAGGCTACAGCTAGATAGATTGCTTTTTTTCAACTTAGAAACCCACCTTTCGCATCTTGGTCAGCGCTTTCTGTAGAAATCATTATTCAGGATGTCCGCTGTCTACTATCGTTTCTTCTCAGGTTCACCTCGCGGAAAGCACTCCTGCTGATCGCCACCCGGTTTGGCAGCGTATCAGACCTGTCTATCATCTCCGTTTTATAAAACAGAAGCAGTGGAATTAGACATTAAAAGACAATATCTGTGTTATTTATTAGAAGGAGTACTATTAATCGCCAAGGAATATAATAATCGAACTGCCACAAAATTCTCCAATCAGTTCTCCAAACAGCTCTAATACCAACACCTACAATTACGACAACCTGGGCCGGCTTACTTCAGTGACATATGAGAGCGGACAGTCTGTTGAATATTCATATGACGCCGGCGGCAATCTTTTAAGCTCGTCTTGCGTGCAGTCCGGAGATCTAAACGGAGACGGCAAAATCAACGCGCAGGACATAGTTCTGGGTGGCTCCAAGCAGAGCCATGACGAAAGCGGCATATCTAACACACACAATTTAACAGATTGGGGAGGATCGTTATGAAGATAAGTAAGCAATTGCTTGCATGCAAATTCCAGGGTTGTTTCAAGAAGCGCAGAGTTCGTTTGACAGCGCTACCGGCGCCCACTATCTGGATGGAACTACCGGAGCTACCACTTCGACCGGAGAGGCAGCACCATCGCCCTGACCGATCAGAACGGCGCCGCCACCGATACATTCCAGTACGCCCCCTACGGCGAACTGGTGAACAGAACCGGCTCAACCGACACCCCCTTCCTCTACAACGGACAGTACGGGGTGATGACCGATGAAAACGGCTTGTATTACATGCGGGCGAGGTATTATAATCCAGACATCAAGAGGTTCATCAACCTGGATGTGCTGCTGGGGAGCATCGACAGCGGGCAGAGCCTGAACAGATACGCCTATGTCAACGGTAATCCGGTTTTGTATACGGATCCCGAAGGTCAGTTTGTTTGGAATGTAGCCTGCGGCGGAGTTGGCGCAGTCTTAAACATGGGAGCTACGGTAGCAGGCAGTCTTATTGCGGGCGACGATGTTCGATGGCAGGAAGTAGCCGCGGCAGGGGTCGGCGGATTTGCCGGCGGGGTGGCATTCTCGCTTAGCGGTAATATAGTTCTAGCTTCGGCTGCGGAGACAGCAGGTTCCACCGCGGCTGAAGTGGGGTTAAATAAATTAAGCGGCGTAGAAAAACCCGCATCTAAATATGCAAAACAGGCAGGTATCGGATTAATTGCTGATTTAGCGGGTAGCAAAGCCGCGCAAAAAGTGGCAGGGCCGCTTGCTAAAAAAGCGTTTAACTTAACTCCCATTAACAAACTATCCGGGGCGGCTGCCAATCCGAAGAACTGGATTAAGCCAACGACTATTAGAGGAGCGCTTACAGGGAAGATGGCCAAACGCAATTACATTGACGAAGCGATCGCCTTTCCGTTTGTAACCGGCGGGAATATAGCCAATAAGCTGTTATCTAAATAGACGCCCACGAAGCTTCGCCTCACCATCAAATGGATGAAAGTAGCAGAAGTTGCTTTCAGAGGTAGTGTCCGGATGGATTCTTGCGAAGCGACCATTATGGAGTTCCGGGTAACAGCATCAGGCTCAGCGAAGATGCCGGTTCGGGCTACGAGGACTGTTTGAGCACTCCAAAAGTTATAAATCGGCACATTAGTATCAGCGAGTTCCGCAGCAGCCCAGAACCGGCCTGAAGCAAGCCTTGATGCTGTCCGGGACGTAATAGGGAGCGAACGGAATCCACCGACATGGAGACATCCGATGAAAATAGCAGAACGTAACTTTCAGGGTAGTAGCAGTATATTATACCGAGGAGTGTAAATAATCGGAGAGATGAAAATATTCGCCTTAAAAGTTGCACTGGCATATTGGATTATATTTATTGTATGTCTGTATAGTATTGTTAAATACGGATTTAAGGGAGTTTGTCGCCTCTCACTCCCAATGACGGGGGAGAGGATTTTTTTCTTGCTTTTTATGACGTAAATGATGCATACTGATTGACATATGGATTATTTATTGACATGACAATCATCACGGAAGGATAAATAGCGAGAAGGGGAACCCCTATGGCACGCCCGCCAAGTCCCCCTTCCCTAAAAAACACTGAAATGATCTTACTCGAAACTCCTTTAACTGTCCAGTCTTATCTTGAATTATTTGCAGACGGTTGTCCGGAAAACCTACGACCAGTGGAATGCCCATCCTGTAAAGCTATGCGGAA
>NZ_CDRZ01000055.1 GCF_000946815.1 Syntrophaceticus schinkii
ATACAATCCTTCTCACATGCTCCTCAATCTTTTGTAAATACTCCTGTTCATCGCGATTGTAATTATTTGCGGGCATCCCCTAGAATGATTAATGTGCACTGCGGTGAAATAATTGGCAGATATTTTTTCTGCAAAATGGCGAAATACTCTACCATAATCAGAAAAGGGACTCATAGCATACCTGGCTTTGGCAAAGGCCAGATCCAGTGCCTCCTGAATATCATTATTTTTAAAGTATTCAGTAGCCTCATCGATGGTGTTAACAAACAGAAAGGATCTCACATAAGTAAATCTGTTCTGGATTGTATAAACAAGCTGGAGCATGAAATCGCTGAACAGGGCCACCGAACCGGAAACATCACATAATAACACCAATTCCGGTTTGCTGATCACCTTCTTTTTGTACTTTAAGCGGATCGGTGTCCCCCCTGTAATCAGTGCCTCTCTGGCTGTTCTGCGCAGATCGATCTCCCCATGTTTGGCCCTCCGATAGCGGCGGGCATATTTGGTAGCAAGTCTGCGTGCCAATTTGCCGATCCGCTTGCGTATCTCCAGTATTTGCTGTTGATCCAGTTTAGAGAATTCTTTTTCCCTGATATTGGCGGCAGCCGCTATTTCCTCGAGGGCCTCTTTGCCGTTATTTTTTGACAAAGAGATCCTCCAGTTGGGACTCTATATACTCTTCCAGGTAAGAAAGGCAGTCCTGCCATCTCAAATATACTGCTTCACTAACCTGTTCCTGCTCCCGAATTCTTTCCAGTGTGTTAACAGCCATATACCATCCAATGCTTACCTTCACCTCAGCCACAAGATCCTCACGCTCATTTACTGCTTCCTGTTCAAGTGAATTTAAACCCTCAATACCCATTTCCGCTAATTGGCGCAGCAAAGAATAGTTTTGTTCCCTGACGGATTTGACCAGCAGCAGATAAGGTGAAGCCCCCGCACCCCTCCCCATTCCTTTCCCCTCAATACTTTGGACCAAATCAAGGGGAATCTTAATTTGCTCTTGTTCCTTAGAAACCGTAAAAAGCCTCTGGGAATCATCCTGGGGTAAAGTTAAAAAAAATAAGCGGAATAACTTATCGAACAGTGGTAAATTCATTTGATCTGTAATCAGTGTAGAAACAAGAGCAGTGTAAAAATCATCCTGGGCAAGACCCACCAGAGCAACCGCCTCCAATGCTGCGGTGATCTGAGTAACAGAGATATTTATCCCGCCTTTTCGCAGGAGTCTGCCAAATTCCAATATCTTTTCTTCCAGCAAGATGATGCCTCCTAATCTTGGGGCAGTAGAGAGGAAACTCTTGGTAGGATTTTATCGATGTCTGATTGGTATTTTAAAAGAATGCTCAGTGTGCTGTTCACTATTTCGGTGTCAAGCCGGTGGACACCAAGGGTGAGAAGTGCCTGGGCCCAGTCAATTGTTTCCGCAATACTGGGGGCCTTTTTCAGGCTCTGCTTGCGAATTGTCTGAATAAAGAGAACCGCCTGCTGTGCCAGTGCCTGTTCGATCCCCGGCACTTTTAAATTAACGATCTCTAACTCCCGTTCAAAAGTCGGGTAGTCAAGGTAAAGGTGGATGCACCTTCTTTTTAAGGCATCACCGAAATCACGGAAATTGTTGCTGGTGAGAACTGCCACAGGGATCCTTCTCGCCTTGATCGTCCCCAACTCTGGAACGGTAATCTGATAATCAGATAGTATTTCCAACAGAAAACTTTCAAACTCTTCATCACTTTTATCCACCTCATCGATCAGCAAGACCACCGGCTCCTTTGAATCCAAAGCCTCAAGCAGTGGGCGGCGCAAAAGAAATTCCGGTGTAAAGATGTCGTCTTTGGCCTCACGCCAAGATTTACTCTGATTCTGTTTTACACTAAGGCAGAGAAGCTGTTTCTGGTAGTTCCATTCATAGAGAGCCTTGGCTTCATCCAGCCCTTCATAGCACTGCAGACGTATCAGCCTGCTGTTGGTAGCTGACGCCAGCACCTTTGCCAGTTCAGTTTTCCCGACACCTGCTGGCCCTTCTACAAGAATGGGTTTTTGCAGTCTGATCGCTAGAAAAACAACAGTGGCTACACTCCTGTCAGTTAGGTAGTCGCATTCAGCCAATTTTTGTTGAAGTTCTTCAATAGAATGAAACATGATTCCCATCCTCTGTATAAAGCGCTTAATAGCTGTAATTAGGAGCCTCTTTGGTAATATCAACACTGTGTGGGTGATTTTCCCGCAGGGATGCATTGGTGATCCTGATAAATTTGGTTTTCGTCTGCAGCTCTTCGATATCTTTCACACCACAGTAACCCATACCCGCACGCAGTCCCCCGATCAACTGATAGATAATCTCAGACACCGGACCACGGTAAGGCACACGCCCTTCAACCCCTTCCGGCACAAGTTTTTCCGGAACGTTCTCCTGAAAATACCTGTCAGCACTGCCAGAGCGCATCGCACCTAAAGAACCCATCCCGCGATAGACCTTATATTTCCTTCCCTGGTAGATCTCTACATCGCCAGGGCTTTCCTCTGTACCCGCCAGTAAATTGCCCAGCATAACCGTGCTGGCCCCGGCTGCCAGGGCCTTGGTGATATCCCCGGAGTATTTGATTCCCCCATCAGCGATGATCGGCTTCCCGTATTTATTTGCCTCATCTGCACATTCATGGATGGCGGTGATTTGAGGTATACCGATTCCCGCCACAACCCTCGTCGTACATATTGACCCCGGACCTATCCCTACCTTGACCGCATCAGCCCCAGCCTTGATCAGGTCCCTTGTGGCCTCTGCTGTTGCAATATTGCCCGCGATCAATTGTAAGTCAGCATATAAGCCTTTGATGGTTTCCACTGCCTGCAGAACACCCTTAGAGTGTCCATGGGCGGTGTCTACAACAATCAGATCAACCCCTGCCTCTACGAGAGCGCTTAACCGTTCCTTATAGTCTTCGCCCACACCAATAGCAGCAGCCACCCTTAAACGACCCTTAGCGTCTTTAGCTGAATTGGGATACTGTCGCGCCTTTTCTATATCTTTAATGGTGATCAGACCACACAGATTGTATTGATCATCGACTATAGGCAGCTTTTCAATTTTATGCTGACGCAGGATTCTCCTGGCTTCCTGTAGTGTGGTCCCCTCAGGTGCTGTGATCAGATTCTCCTTGGTCATTACTTCAATGATCGGGCGCTCTAAATTATCTTCAAAACGGAGATCACGATTGGTGATAATCCCCACCAGCTTTCCATCTACAGTGATGGGTATGCCGGAGATATGGTAATGCTCCATCAACTCCAATGCGTCACTGAGTAAATGCTGGGGACCCAGGAAGATGGGATCAGTAATAACGCCATGTTCGGACCGCTTAACCCTGTCCACCTCAGCTGCCTGGCGTTCAATACTCATGTTTTTATGAATAACTCCTATACCGCCTTCTCGTGCAAGTGCGATGGCCATTCTGCTCTGGGTTACAGTATCCATTCCCGCGCTGAGAATAGGCATATTTAACCTGATATCTGCGGTTAATTTTGTGGCGGTATCTACATCCCGGGGCAGAACTGAGGATTTCCCGGGTATCAGGAGTACATCGTCAAAAGTAAGTCCGATTTTTGCAAATCTATCAGGAATCAAAACAAAAGCTCCTTTCTGTACTATCTATTAACCTAATATTAGCATCTTTAGCTCTGAGAAACAATAAGTAAGAAGATGCAAGGGGGACGGTTCCTGGTGCATTTCTGCGTTTAAGATGCAAGGGAGATGATTTAGTGGTCAGTGTTTACCACCAACCACCAATTGGAGCACAGGCTTCCGACATCTTTCCGACATCTGACTTCCGGCTTCCGACATCCATTATCCCAGGTGGCTGACCCCGTTCAGGAGTGAGAGCACGATATAGCCCCCTTGGTTGCATTCAATAATATTTAGAGCGGTATTATCCTGGCGAATCTGAAAAGCATGATTTAGATCAATATCTAAAAGACCGCAGATGATAGCTCTGATGGTACCGCCGTGGGCGACAACAATAATCGTCCCCGGGTCATTCTGACGCGCTAACTCCAGAATTGTATTATATGCCCTTTCTTTCACATCTGTGAAGGTTTCACCACCTGGTATCCTGATTTTACCGGGATACTGATACCATTCTGATGCCAGTTCCCTGTATTCTTCCATGATTTCCTGGTAGGTGAGGCCCTCCCAGACTCCAAAATTGATTTCACGCAGTTCTTTTGTCGTTTTTACAGGAAGGTTATGCGGTGTAGCAAGGATAGAGGCAGTTTCAAAAGCCCGTTTCAAGTCGCTGGAGTATACAGCTTTAACCTTTTCTTTATTCAGCCTTTTTGCTAAACTTCGCGCCTGTTCCCTGCCGGTTTCAGTGAGTTCTATATCTGTATGCCCCTGATATCGAGAGGTATGATTCCAAATGGTCTCACCATGTCGTACAAGAAGCAGTCTCGTCAACCCTGAAACCTCCTCTCTATATTATAATAAATGCGGCCAGCAGAGCGAAAATCTCTGACAGCTCACAAACTGCACCATAAGTATCTCCTGTAAGCCCACCTAGCAGGCGTGCAATTTGGCTTGCCATGAGAAAACAAAATACCGCTGTCAGTAAAAAGATAAAAATACCCGCTATTTGAGCAAGACAAAAGCTGATCACCAGGGTGATGCCTGTTGTGACTCCGAAGAGAGTATAATTGTGATAAACACTGAACAGCTTACCCAGTCCTTCCTTACGGGCATAGGGGTAAAAAACCTGTACCCATACCATTGACTGTCTTCCTAAAACAGGAGCAGCAACCAGAAATAACAGCATCCCCTGATCAATTTGGGCGTAAATGCTGTACTTGAGCACCAGGATCAAAACAGCACCCAGAACTCCAAAGGCACCTGGATTGGTATCCTTCATGATTTCCAATCTGCGTTCCGGTGTCATGCCTCCGTAAAGTCCGTCAACTGTATCTATCAGCCCATCCAGGTGGAGTCCGCCTGTAAGCACTACATAGATAAAGAGCAGCAGAGCAGCGGTAATCAGCTGCGGGAAAATCATGTCAAAAAGATAGTAGCTCCCCCACAGGATTCCCCCGATCAGCAAGCCAATGATCGGGAAAAAATAGATGCTCTTTTGGAAGTCTTCTTGTTGATAGATGCTTTTTTTATAGCTAAGCGGTATACGGGTTAGAAATGTTAAAGCTATCAAGAAATATCTCATTGTGGCTGATTTCCCTTCATCGCAGCTAATTAATTTTATAGATTTTCAGGATTAATGTGCAGTGCCTTAATATCCAGTGCCATTCCCGATATCAAAAAATACGCATGATCTGCTTCTTTGGCCATCATCTGGTTCGCCCACCCCACCAGGTCACGATAAAGCCGTGCCTGTGGATACTCGGGGACGACACCCAACCCTAGCTCATTAGAAACGATGACAACATCCGCACGGGAATCTCTGGCTGATCGGGCCAGGTCTGTCATCTCGGATAATACCTCTTGCTGAGAAGGCTGGCCGCCTTTTGCAGATGGCGAAAATAGCAAATTGGAAATGAGCAGTGTGAGACAATCGATCAGCACTACCCCATCTTGCCGACCCACCTCTTCCAGGGCAGATGTCACCAGGTATGGTTCCTCAATGGTCGCCCATGATGCAGGTCGTCTTTTCCGGTGTTCACTTATTCTTGCTGCCATCTCCTCATCCAGTGCTTCTGCTGTTGCAATTATAGGTTACCTTTTTTCCCGAACTCTCTGCTATTTTTTCAGCAAAAGTGCTCTTACCACTTCTGGCGCCCCCTGTAATGAAGTAAAATTTACCGCGCTTCATCAAATAACCTCATTTCTCTGGTATAGATTTTTGTGCAACATAAACAACACGGGGTGTCCCTTCATGAGGAGGAGAAAAAGTAAAGGCCTGATAGGTTCCTAATACAGTAAACCCTAATTCCGTCAAGAGCAGCCAAACATCTTCACTCTCATAGATTTTTTCCCTGTGGGTTTCAGAGAAGTGTTCGTCCTCCCCATCCCCTATTATTTTACCGGTGATCTTGATCTCCCATAATTGCTCCTTTTCCATATACCTGGTACGCCAGGTCAAAGCGTACTCCTCTTCCTCTGCTGTATAAATTTCATCTTTTTCTGGCATAAGACGCGGCAGGTAATTAAGGTCAAAAATGAAAAATCCCTCTTGATGGAGATTGTTGAAGACAGATTGAAAGGCAGCTGCCAGGTCTTTTGAGTCCAGAATATAGTTGAAGCCGTCTTGGAAGCAAACAGCCAGATCCACCTGATCAGCCAGTTCGAAACTGCGCAGATCTCCCTGCTGAAATTCAATGGCATAACCCTGAACAGCAGATTTTCGGCGAGCAATTTCCAGCATTTCTGCTGACAGATCGATACCGATAGTGCTGTATCCTCGCTTCGACCAGGGGATGGTTGAGTTTCCTGTGCCACATGCAAGGTCTGCTACAGATTGGGTACTTCCCTGAAAATGACCTATCAATTCTTCCACATAACTGACCCAAGCCTCGTAATCAATTCCCTGCATGAGCAGGTCATAAAATAAGGCCAGCTTATCATAACTGGTTGTATCCAATGCCTTCACTCCTCTATAATAGAGGTCTGATGCCGGAAGTCGGAGGTCGGAAGCTTCCAAAAATCCACCTGCCTAATACTTAAACGTTCGACTTCGGCCTCTGTTTTCAGTATTGCTGGTAATGCCATAAAGCGGCATGAGCGTTTACCCTTAAAATAAAGCCGCGAACTACGCGAACCAGAGGTCAGCTTGCAACAGGAGTCGATCTCATTGCAACTTCGACCTTTAATAGAGAAACTGCGTCCTGATCACTCTTTCCAGGTGTGCCAGTGTATAACATTCATACATCTGGGAATGACGCTTGAATTTTTGTACAGAGGGCAGGTCCTTCCACTCATCCTGGGGCAGGGTATTCAGCCAGAGAATATCCTTGACTGATCTCTTTAGTTTGATCAGTTCCTCCTCAGCGAAGTCAATTTCCAGAGTCTTGGTATCGCTGACAATGATCACAACTGTGTTTGAGGTCAACAGCAAGGGATGCTGTTCACGCAAGGAAAAAAGTGCGTTCCCCATATTGGTGCCCTTTCCCCAAATGCGACTTTTCTCAATCAGCTTGACCATTGTATCCTCAAAGGACTGCCGTGCATCAAAGAAAGAGCTGACATGCTCCAGTTCTTCAGCAAAAATAAAGCTTTCAATGTTTTTTATGATAGCACTCAAACCATAAATGAACTGAATGACAAAGGCGGCGTATCTGGACATGGAACCGGAAACATCGCATATTAAAAGAATTTTAGGTTTCTGGATCCTTTTCTGTTTGTAGTGCAGCTTAAAAATAACACCGCCATAGCGGACATTTGCTTTAATGCTGCGTCTGAGGTCAAGCTTGACAACCCTTTTACTCATCCTATAGCGTCGTGAAATCATAGTTGCCAGTTTCCGGGAGAGCATCTTCACAAGATTGGTAACTTGAGGCAGGTCACGTTCCCCTATTCTTTTCATATCCTCATAGAGGATGCTGCTGTCTTCACTCAATTCATCCACAATGGAGGCGATCACAGGATCATCCATCTCAGAGTCAACAATACGGTAATCTGCGGCCTCACCCAGTCTCTGCTTCCAGTAGCGCAGAGATCCCCGCACCTGGCACTCCAGTGTCGGTTTAAACCTGTCGTAGCGATCATCCGGAACGCTACTGGCTGCAAGATATTCTCGTATTTTGCGTTTTTCTTCCTCAGGAAGCTGTGCATAATACAGCTTTTCCTCTTCTGTCAGGTCAAGGGTCTCCCCTTTGTATGCGAGATCAGTTTCCGCCTCCTCAAGAAGGCGATGCCCCTCTGCCTGCTTTTCTTCCCATACCTGCTCCTGCTCTTTCTTGATTTCAGGCGCGACAAAAAAGCTCTCAAAGGCCTGGTCGAAGATCTCCTGTTGATCATGATTTTTGATCATGGTCGCGGATAATGCCATCTTGACATGTTCGCGGTTCAGGATATCTACCAGGGCCAGAGCCTGTAGAGATGTAATGGTTTCCAAAATACTGACCTGGATCCCTAAGTGCCTTAGAATATGCACAAAGCGGGCAATATTATTCTCAATATAGTTCTGCAATCGTCTGCCCTCTCTCTATCTCCTGCTGATTTTTTCTATTAACCCATCCGGTCCCAGTTCTTTATTAAACATGTCGATGTCTTCTTTATCTTTGAGCAGCAGATTAATGGTTCGTTTGATGTGCTCCGGTTCAAGCCTCTTGGCACCGAATAAAACAAGGGCATTAGACAGATCCAGTGTTTCCGAAATTGAGGGCTTCTTTTTGAAATCCAGTTGATGCCTCATGTAGTGGACAGCCACGGCGATATCTTCTGCCAGGCGGTCACCAACCTCAGGAACCTTAACCTTAATAATTTTTAACTCCTTTTCAATGGAGGGGAAATCGATATATAGATATACACATCTCCTTTTCAGGCCATCTGAGAGTTCTCGCTCTCCGTTGTTTGTCAGAACAACCATCGGAATAAAGTTTGCTACTATGGTTCCCAACTCCGGTATCGATACCTGAAAATCCGAGAGTACCTCAAAGAGAAATGCCTCAAACTCCTCATCTGTTTTATCAATTTCATCGATCAAGAGCACTGTCTTTTTCGGTGCCTGAATCGCCCTCAATAATGGCCTTTCCAACAGGTAGTCTCGAGAAAAAAGATCCTGTTCGACCATTTCTTCGGAAGCCGTCTCTTTGATCAACTGTATTTTGATCAACTGCCTTTGATAATTCCACTCATAGAGGGCCTTGTTTTCGTCAAGCCCTTCATAGCACTGGAGCCGGATAAGGTCCGTTTTGAAAACAGAGGCCAGTACCTTGGCGATCTCTGTTTTGCCTACCCCGGGGGCACCTGTGATTAAAATAGGCTTTTCCAACCGCAGGGCAAGATAGACCGGCACAATAATATCATCTTCTGCAATATAACCGGTTTTCTCGAAATCCTGGTGCAGTTTTTCTATGGTGATGCTGGTTAACTTATCGTATTTCATCATTATTCCCTCATTTAGTATTTTTAGATGCGTCTTGCTCCCGCATATCGATCCTTATACCATGAAAAATCCAATCGAATTTGTGGTCACTCCGTATTTTTCATTTCTAGCATGAATAAAAGTATTATTCCCTATGTAAATGCCCACATGTCCGATCCCCCCGCCTCCCACATTTCTTGTGAAAAAGACAAGATCACCGGGGGCCAGGGAGGTAACTTTAGTTCCAACACCAGCTTGGCCGCTGGCTGTTCGTGGCAGGCTTATACCATGCTGCTTGTACACATACTGAACAAAACCTGAACAATCAAAACCGCTGCTGGGGCTGTTTCCCCCGGAAACATAGCGGTAACCCAGGTACTGTTGAGCAGTCTCCACGACACTCGACCTTGGCTGTGGGGCAGGTGTCGGTGTCGGCTTAGGCTCAGGAGCGGGTGCCGGTTTCGGCTTAGCTGGGGTTGCCTGTTTCGGTTTGTCCTGTGGTGCCGGAGCAACCTGCTGGTTTGAAGGCTTAACAGTTCCGGAAACCAGCAGTGTCTGCCCAGGGAGAACTCGATCGCCTGTTAAATTGTTGAGTTGTTTGAGCAGATCAACAGATATCTTGAAATTCTCAGCAATAAGCCACAGACTGTCCCCCTCTTGAACAATATATCTTCCACTGCCATCCAGGCCTCTGGAAGGCATCGCTTCCGTGTTTTCGGTGGTTCTCAGTTGTGTCCCTGGAGCCGGAATTAGCAGTTTTTGGCCGGGCTTAATATCATCTCCGGTCAGATTATTGAGCTCCTTAATAGCACCAACAGATGTTTTGTATTTCTGAGCAATCAACCAGAGATTATCTCCATTTTGAACAGTGTATATTTCAGGTGACTCCTGGTCTTCTTCCTCATCTACTTCCCGGCTTTCTTCAGGTATGGCAGCCTGTTGAGATGTAGCTTCCTGTATCTGTTCACCGTTTGCCTGATCAGCAGTCTGAACACCGTTTTTATTGCTCAGAGATTTATATGCTCCCGATACTCCTGGTATAATAATACATAATATAGCAATAGCTATTATTAACACCCAAAAATTTTTTCTTTTCATCTCGGCCCCCCCAGCATAGTGTCATAGTTACAATATTAGATATATCTTCGTTATTAAGGCCGAGATTCCTTCCTGTATGTTACATTAGTCTAAAAATGATCGCATTAATTTCAAATTATCAACAGATTTTTTTTTCAACACCCACCTCTCCCAGGTGCGGATACTCTGTACCTGGTCCATGGTAGTCCGTACCCCCTGTCATAACAAGACCATATTTTTGGCAAAACCACCGGTAATTATCCACCATATCTGTTGTATGAAAAGGATAGTAAACCTCAATACCCAGCAAACCCTTTTTCACAAGGGCGGGTATCAGATCATCCCTTTTAGAGAGCCCTGGATGAGCTAATACCGGTATACCCTCTGCCCTTTCTATGATGGCGATCGCTGAAAAGGGATCCAGTTTGGTTCTAGGCACATAGCCGGGTTTTCCACGAGATAAATACCTGTCAAAGGCATCCTTAATTGATGAGACATAACCACCCTCGATCATAGCCTGGGCAATATGTGGCCTGCATATTGTGGCCTCTCCGGCGATCCTTTTGACCTGTTCGTATGTTAAAACCACGCCAATATCTGCTAATTTATCGACCATCTTTTTTGCTCTTTCTTCACGGGTCTGGCGTATTTCATCAAGAGTATCCTGAAATGACCGCAAATTATAATCTAAATAATAACCGAGAATATGCACCTCTGTCTCTTCCCAATCGGTATTGATCTCTATACCGGGAATGACTTCAAGATGGGTTCCCCTGGCAGCCTCAACAGCTTGATCAATACCATCTGTACTATCGTGATCGGTCAAGCTGATCACGGAAAGACCCTTCTTCAGGGCAAAGTCAACGATTTTGTCAGGCGCGTGTATCCCGTCAGAGGCGGTACTGTGGATATGAAGGTCAGCATACATTTCTATGTCTCCTTTGTTCCCTTATAATATTTTTTGCAGCACACGAAGGCTGTTTTCCCCGCAGATCTTGCGAATGGTCGTATCTTTGTAGTTTCTCTTTTTTAAATAAGAGATAATTTCAGGATAAATAGTAACATCCTTAATACCTGCAAGAAGATTGTCTGTGCCGTCAAAATCTGATCCGAAAGCCAGATAGTCATCTCCTACCAGATCACAAATATGATCGATATGCCTCATCAATTGATCAAGTCCACTCCCTGGAACCCCAAGAAAATCTGCCACAAAGTTGAGCCCGATAACACCCTCTTTTTGGGCAATTCCTTTGATCTGATCATCTGTAAGGTTGCGAGGATGGTCCCAGACTGCACGGGAATTGGAGTGGGAGGCGATCACCGGTGCCTCACTTTTTTCCAGGACATCCCAGAAGCCTTTTTCTGCAATATGTGAAACATCAATAACCATCCCCAGTCTATTCATTTCCCTGACAACATCTCTTCCAAATAAGGTGAGCCCTCCCCCGGTTTGCGTTTCTGCTACACCATCCGCAATTTCATTGCGGTTATTCCAGGTGAGACACAAGCTACGGACCCCTAACCTGTAGAGAACCCTTAACATCCGTAGATCCCCTTCCAGCACTTCTCCACCTTCCACTGTCAGGAACGCCCCGCTTTTTTTTGAATTGACCACCTCGATAAGCGATTGGTGTGAAGTGATCAACTGCATTGTTTGCCGGTTCTCTTGATACTGTTCCCAAAAAAAAGTCGCTTAATATAAGTGCCTGCTTAAGGGGGCTCATATAGGATGCGATACCCGGGAATAAAGCATAAAACTGGATCTTCACCCCGGCTTGGTGCATTCTTCGCAGGTCTAAATGGCTGGTCGGCGACATTGCCGCCAGTGTACTATTCTCTTGAAATGCCTTCAACACTGTATCACAATGCAAATCGATAATCATCTGCTCAACTTCCCTTACATATAATAAAAAGCCTGTTTATTTCTAACTCAAAATAAACAGGCTGGAAAAGATATTAATAATATCAATTATTGCCTAACGAGGTTCTACAATCAGCTTGATGGCTGTTCTTTCTTCCCCGTCGATCATAATGTCAGTAAACGCAGGAATACATATCAAGTCAACACCACTGGGAGCTACAAAACCTCTTGCGATTGCAGAAACTCCGCAGGTGATCGCCTAAGTTCTTGCGGTGCAAGCAACGCAGTATAAAAGCAAAATTTTATTAATTCGCATTTTTTAAACCAAACAGGCAGGAAAAAACATAACTAATGACAAAAACCTCCTGGAAGCAACAACGATCAAATCATCATTTCCAGGAGGTGTTACCACCGATGTCGAAACGGTGGCTCAAAGATTTTCTTCGATACATCAACAAGGTATTCCTGCGCTGAGGGCTGTACAAAATGGGCAAAAG
>NZ_CDRZ01000056.1 GCF_000946815.1 Syntrophaceticus schinkii
ATCCATGCCCTCTTTTCAGCCAGGCTAAATTGCGGGCAGGCAAAGCAAGGATAATAAATGATCCTTTGCATGGGCTGAACTGGCACCACAGCAGTTCCAACCAGGCAGTTCCCATAAATCAAGACCCACTTTGCTCGCACACCAGGCGGTGGAAAGCCTGAATTCGATACCTGTGGTATCCAGCGAGCAACCAGGATAATAGGCAACTTTCATCTCAATCAACCCCCATTTCCCGAACCCTTGCGAATATTTTCTTCACTGCGCCTCCATCATCCACCTTCGGAGCAAAAACGTGTAATTTCCCCTTTTGCATCATCTTCGGTCCCAAGTCAACATTGTTAAACAATTTTCCTGACCGCATGTTGAATTTCATCATCAACTCTGTTTCGGCAACACGACCATGATTTTCCACAGACTCCAGAAAAGTCTTGTGGAAGATGGGAATATGCGGAATGGCAGCAACACCAGCACGGTCTGACTCAATCCGTAAAATATCCATTACTTTGGCAACATCCACATCACGCGGGCAGCGGGTAGCACAGGTTTCACAGGATGCACAGAGCCAAATTGAGCGCGACCGCAGGGCCTGATCAGCCAACCCCAACTGCAGCATCCTGATAATCTGCCTGGGTGAATAATCCATAGCAGATGCCATCGGACAGCCGGCACTACATTTGCCGCACTGGTAGCAGTTGGTAAGATCGATCCCCTCTGCCTTCATTTTTCTTCCCCATTCCCTTGCTGTAGATACAGTAGAAGTTAGTTCTATACTTTGCATTTTTCATATCACCCCCTCACCAATATATTAGTTACCTACAAATATTAATAACTGCACCATACTATGACCTATTATTAATTATAGCTTCAATAACTTTTTGCTATAAAGACCCCCTTTCAAGTGAAAAAAGATATAGTATAAAACTATACCTATGCTCCGCACCCCCGCATACCAGTAGTGTAGTTTGGGTGGTGGCTCAAAGTAGTTATTATATAATTATTAAGATCAATACCCTTAAAAAATAGCAAGCAAAGGCATATTAAAAAAATTATACCTTTGCTCCGGGCACCCCTGCTTACCTATTGCATTATGAGTGGGTGGCTCAAAGTGTTGTTATACAGTCTGGCCCAACCGCCTCCGCTAAAAAAGTAAAGGTGGTGGACACAATGTTAAAATATTAAATGTTAACTTGTGATAGAACTGCTAAGAATAGCAAAGATGGCCGGATATAGTTTTCGGGAACACCTCCGACCTCCCTATACATTATTGAAATCTCCTTTCCAAATACGGGAGGCCTGGCAGTTTCCTGCTCAACCCAATGGCTTGTTGACCATATCCTTGTAGATTTAGGTCAGCACGCTCGGAGATTACTGTTAGTTCATCTAAAATCAATCACTATAGTGTATAATATTCAAGATTTTTTATTGATTTCCTGCCTGCTGAAAAAATATTTCTCGCCAGGCACCCGTAAAAAGTTTTGAATTAATAATAGAGCACGGAATAACAGCATAGCTGTTTATTCCGTGCTCAACAACAGCACTTACATTAACACTTCTGGATCAATGAAGCTTTTTCACATGTTCTTTTGACCAGAGTTCAGCTGCATAGTTTAATGGGAGAGTCCGTAAATCCTCCCACACATAATCTTGTACAGACAACTCACGGGCATTGATTTCCTTGCAGTACTGCCCACAGAGCCGGCAAACTACCATCTCAATACCTGGAAAAGATTCATTCTGGAGATATATTTGCTGTTTTGCATCTTCACTTCCACAATGCAAACATCCAACCCGTTTTACCGGCCATTCAAAGCCGCATAAGGTGCAGTGCATCACTCTCTTTCCTTCAGGCGATGTCAGAACAGCCAGTATTGAGACTTCGCCGCAAACCGGGCAACGCATACCGGTATTGGCGCCATCTGGCGCTGTCTGTCTGAATTTATGTGCTGTGACTCCTTTCTGATTAGCCATTTCGCAGGCAAGTTGTGCAACACCTCTTATTGCCATATGCAAACGGGTTGACATTTCTGCATCCAAGTCTGCTGTGTTTTGATCTTTATTGAATTGTGCCATTATTTCACTGAGGTCAGAATCCGGAATTTCTACTTTTGCAGCAATATTTAATCTTTTCCAGAGCTCAATAATCGCTTTAACCGGCAGGTCCCGGACAGGCAAATAGGGAGGCTTTTCGGTCAGGCTGAGCACATTGCGCCAATCTGGCCCGCGCTCTTGCTGCCACTGATCAACTATTTGTTTTAATAGTTGATACTTTTGAAAAGCCTGTTCAATTGTTTCATCTTCTGTAACATCAAGTTTGCCTTTTTTCGCAGCCATCAGAATATCCCCTCGGTTCTTATGCATTGACTACACTAAACCTCAGCTAACAACCTTAATCTTTTCCGGCTCTTCTTCTGCAACCTCATCAAACCATTCCTCATAGTGTTCACGAGCAAATTTAGCGGGCACCCACCCGAAGAAAATCCCCTTCAAGGCCTGGTTTGAGTCGGGGTGAAGCACTCCTAAATAGAAATGCATCAAAAATACCGCTGCCAACAATAGCACGAATCCGGAATGCGCCGGGTAGGACCACTGGACAAGCCATTGTGGAAATACTGCGGGAAACCAAATGATAAACCCTGTGATGGCAATAATCACGCATGATATAAACATCAACGCAATGTTCATCTTTTCTCCGCCATTGAATTTACCTTGTGGAGGGAAGGGCGCGTGTCCACCAAAGAATTCTACAGGGAAATTTTTGACGTAGGCGAAGTCATCTTTGCCAAATTTAAAGCTGGATGTAATCCAACCCCGAAACTTCGGCTCTAACACAAAGCCTACCACCACTAATACAACAGCCACCGCACCACCGATGCGATGAATATTACGGGTTACTTCAATTCCACCCAAAATCTTCATGGCGGGTTGGAAACCGGTAAGCAGCACTCCCAATCCTGTGAAAAGCAACACAATAAAAGCAACGCCATGAACCCCGTGAGAAATACGTTCTATCAAGCTAAAGCGGTATACTTCTTTATTCCCAAGTGTTTTTGTATCCATTCTATTTACCTCCCTTCACCATCAATATGGGATTCGACACCGGCATTATCCTCTAATCGCTTGCTGTAATTTCCCCTGACAGCGTTGGCAACAACCCCCAGGACAATGGCTGCACCCGCAACACCAGCCGCGATTCCACCCAGGGGGTGAATTATGTCCTTCCAGAGGGTCAGTGATACCGGTGCAGCAGGACTTGCCGGAACCCCATAAACATCTGGATCATCTAACAGTAAATAGAGATACGTTGTGCCCCCCATTATTTGATCACCGTACAGATTAGCTTTCGGGTGTGTTTTCTTGACCTCTGCAAGGCGATCCTTTGCTTTTTTCAGCATCTGATCACGATCACCAAAACTCAGTGCACCGGGTTGGCAGGTACTAACACATGCCGGCTCAAGGCCATTTTCGACACGATCAATACAGCCGGTGCATTTGCGTACTTTGTTCGTAGTTTTGTCTACCTTGGGAACACCCCACGGACAGTTTGCGACACAGTAACCGCAGCCAATACATTTGTCGTAATCAACAACGGTATACCCCGATTTTGTCTTAGAGATCGCCTTAGAAGAGCAAGCCTTCATACAGGAAGGGTCTTCACAGTGGTAACACTGGTGTTTAAACATCAGCCATTTCATTTTCCCATTTTCATATTTTTCATGGAAGCTGACGTAAGTCCATGTCTTAGGTGTAGTCCCCTTTTGTGACTGGTAGCTGGTAATCAGTTTATTCTTTTCCGCCGGGAGCTCGTTCCATGCCTTGCACGCCACAGAACAGGCTCGACAACCGGTACATAGTGAAGTATCAACAAAAACCATTTTCTTTGTCATCGTTATGCCCTCCTTATGTTGACAAGGCAACACTTATACTCAGGAGTTCCTGCCCCAGGATCTAAAGCAGCCATTGTCATATTATTGGTGCTTGGGCCAGGATTCAAGCTGGCGAAGCCCCAGCTCCACGGCATGCCGATGGTTTCCTGATCTTTCCCATTAATTTTGTAAGTTTGGAGGCGATCTGTTACCAGAGCACGCACCCTTACCTTGCCACGAGCGGAGTATACTTCGACTTGATCCCCTTCTTTGATTCCGAGTTTTTTACCCAGGTTCTTGCTGATTTCCGCAAAGGGTTCGGGCATAATCTCATTGAGCCAGGGGATGTTTCTGGTAATTCCACCGGCACAGAAGTGCTCGCAGACACCATAGGTAGTAAGAACATACGGATATTCTTTAACATCGCCAAATTCAGTGGAAACAATGTTGGCACAAGGATTATTCTGTACCTTTGGATGCAGGATATTCTCTGCCGGACTCTCAATAGGCTCATAGAATTCCGGCAATGGTCCATCAACACACATTCCTGCATTGCGGATTGGAAGAACATCTGCAGAGGGTGTAACTGGAAGACCACTGGTATAAGCAGCTGCAAACAGCCGGCCCACACCCTCCGGATTCTGCTTAAAGGCAATCTTCCCTTCCGGAGTATCAGGTCCCTTGGTTTTATCAACAACATCTGGGCCGTCATTCCCGGTCCATTCGCCTTTAGCCGCATCCCACCAAATCAGCTTGCGCTCCGGGTCAAGGGGCTGTCCCTGGGCATCACAGGAAGCACGGTTATATAGAACACGTATATTTCCCGGCCAGGCAAAGGCAAAGTTTCTGTTTAAGCCAAGATCTGTGCTATCGGCGCCGTCACGGCGGGCAGCAAGGTTTCCTTTTCCGGTTACACCCGCATAAACCCAGCATCCTGTAGAAACAGTCCCAATCGGTGCACTCAAATAATCACCTAAAGCGGATAGGAGCTCACCTGTGGTCTCATCATAGCCATTGAGTTCCTGCAGCACTTTCAGCGGGCTCGGTTCACCATGCTCATCATCATAGTTCCAACGAGCCTTCAAAATCGGAGCATCTTTAGGAGCTGTGCTTCCGGCATAAAGCTCACGCATTCTCTTAAAGATGTGGTCTATGATATCCAGATCAGGCAACGATTCATTGAGCGGCTCAAGGGCAACCTCTTTCCACTGAACCAGGCGTGAAGAGTTGGTCATTGTACCGGCCTTCTCATAAACGAAAGCCGCCGGCAGCATAAAGACCTCTGTCTGAATGTCTTTGGGGTTTAAACCCGGTTCACGCCAGAATTGGGCTGTTTCAACCTCGAATATGTCGGCTACAACCAGCATATCAAGTTTGGAAAGCCCCTTGGCCACCATCTTTCTGTCCGGTATGGAAACAGTAGAGTTGGAGCCAAAATTAAAGAGGATTTTGAACTGCCCTTTATCCTGTTGCCTCTCACTCAATTTGACGCTGCAATTCTCACCGCCAATAACGGAAGAATTATAGCGACAGTCTGCCATAAAGTTGAGAATTCAGGTGCCAATCAAAGTCTAGCTAGATAATGCCAGTCAGTGTGCATAGTGTGGATAATGTAGAGATCCCCCAGCACCCAAACCAAACCTGTCATGGAATACTGAGAGGATCCTTACCCTTTAATTACCTTACCCCGCTGTCGCACGCTGCCTTTCCATATCAGCAAGAATACTGCCCGATCTCTTGTCCTA
>NZ_CDRZ01000057.1 GCF_000946815.1 Syntrophaceticus schinkii
CATCTAGGTTTAGAAAGCATTACAGTTCAGGGTACTAAAAAGGTAGAAACTCACGCCTACCTTTGTGCAATAGCGCTGATAGCTACAGTAACAGCCGTCAATACAGACTGAAAGAGAACAAAAAGCAGCTTAATTCTAATCAAGAAAGCACTTTAATTACCAAGGGGGTGGTGTCTGCCTTTTTGTAACTAGTAGCTATTATTTACCAGTAATGCTCCATGCGCTGCCGTTATTTGTTAATCAAAAGCGGTGGTCCAGTTGTTAATTTTTGTTTAAACTTTGATTTTTGAATTATGAAATTCTCTCTCTTATCTGGTGATTGTCGCCTGTCTGATAGGATTGCGGGAACATTTTCTTGTGTTTTCTTTTGCGGATGTCACGGGTACAGAAAGTAAATTACTCAATTACTCAAGCCTGACCCCAGAGTTTACAAACTGTTTACATTTGTGTTATATGATTTTTACAATCCGCATCTAAAATATCTCTGGAAGGGGATGAGAGGTGCGGGCACAACCTTATTAAAACCATGGAGTGATAAGCCTTGAATAAAAAGATTCTGGTTGCTCTTATTGTAATATTAGTTCTGGCAATTGGCACCGCTTGTTACTGCAAAAACAAAACAACAGCATCACCCGAAACACCTAAACAGGTGGAGACAAACAACAGTGACAGCAGCGGTGATTCAAATGACTCTGAATTAGTCATCAAAACCGATAATAGGGCATCAGAGAAAGAGGCGGATGAGATGCTTAAAGAAGTTGACCGGCAGCTCGACAGCCTCATCAAGGCACTCGACGAACTTGATGAAGTAGATACAAAAGAATTACCTGATGAGGAGGGGAATTAAATGAATAAGGCAAGATGGATTGTGGTTTTAACAGCTATTACCGCACTGCTTTTCACCGGTGTGGCTTATGCCGGACAGGGAAACTCCAAAGGGAGCAATGGTAGCAATGAAAACAAGCACCAGAATAAAAACCAAGTAATCGAAGTTAACCTGGGGGCTAAGGAAAAATCACAGAATGAGAACCAGGTCTGCAGCAGACAGGGGTTTGGTCCTGGGGAAGACGCAAAAGTACTTCGGGAGCAAATCAGAGAACGAAACAGAACCATCAAGGAAAACGAAGATAAGTGCAAGCAGTTGAAGAAACAGATCCAGAGCAGATGCCAGGATATGAAAAGGTGTGTACAGCAGCAGCGGAACCAGGAAAACGCAGAGCTTGGCGAGGATCAGGCAGCTAATATTAACGAATCACTGAAGCAACTCAAGGAAAGAAACACTGAACTGAGAAATGAACGGATCTGCTACAACAAGCAGATGGCTAACATGAAACGCAATAAGAGAGCCGGCAACAAAGAAGCCCTGGTCGAAGACCTGGACAATATCATTAAAGCTCAGAACGAGAGAATCCAAGCACTGGAGGAAACACTAAACGGATTGGATACACTGGATGACACATTAAACGAATTGAAATAGCACTGAACAAGCCAGTTAAATCAGCAAATTTCGCAGCAGACAACTAGATTCCACAGAAACCACACCACATATCCATAAAAAAACAACCTTATCATCCCTTCGTTTCAAAGAGGGCATGCCTGGACAACAGGCAGCCCTTTTCTATTGTCCCCAGGTGGATCAGGGGGACGTCAGACTGTGTGAATAACCATTTTGCCTCTTTCCATCCCCCCACTTATGACCAAATTTCGGTTGTTTTTAGGGATAAGGGACACCAATTATCCTGCTATTTCAGTTATGTCTCCCACTTCTGGCCGCTGAACTGGTGATTTGGGGAGTTGTCACACAGTCTGACGGTTCTCCTGATCTCCTGATCTCCTGATCCCATTTCAAAAAAGCCTGGCACCGGGATTCGCTGAAGCGTTAAGTATCACAAGACACAAGGATCCACTTTAACAAAGGTGCCTGGCTAGTAGCTCGAAGAGAAAAAAACTGCCCTTAGATTACAGACCCACTTTAACAAAGATGTCTGGCACCAGCGAGTTTACCCGAACTAAAGGTGCCTGGCAATAAGCTCTAAGCAGACACCTTTGTTATGCGGACAGTTCACAGAAAAATTCACGAAAACCGTTCTCTTGAACTTTTACCAACTACCTAATGACAAACACAAACCACCAATAGCACCTGGGTATTTAGTACTAAAATAATTTCAGAAATTTCAGTTCGGGGTGACTGTCACCATCTAAAGTCACCATCTAAATCATCTAACATCTAACGTTCAGCCTTACCAGCCCCATGTGCAGAACTTCTCATTTTATGGCATACTAATATTGAGTTCAGCAGGTGTAAAATAACGATTTTTATACAGGGCAGGCTGGCAGTTCTTGCGTCAGTTTTCGTGGCGGATCTCGTTGCTACTCATGGCAACTCTCGTCGCAGTACGCGTCGCGGTTCTCATGGCTGTTACTCGCAGCTCTCGTGGCATTATTCGTGATGGTAATCATGGCGGTACTCTTGCAGCGCTCGCTGCAGTTCTTGTAGCAGTGCTCAATGCAGCTCTCGTGGTAACCTCTCGTGACAGTTCTTTTGGCAGCTTACAATCCGACACTCGACTGTCGGATTGTTTTGCGGATGTCACGGGAACAGAAAGTAGATTACTCAAGCCCGACAATAATAGCAGGCATCCGAAAGCAAACCGATGTAATGAACAGAAAGTAAATTACTCAAGCCTGACCCCATTATAAGAGGTGATTGTTTTGGAAAAAGATCGATGGAACCTGGAAGACATCTATCAAAACCAGGATGAATGGGAAAAAGACTTCGGGAAGGTGGAAATGCTGCTATCGGAGGCAGGGGAATTCCAAGTGAGGCTTGGAGAGTGCGCGGATTCCTTTTTCGGTGCGCTTCATTTAAGTGCTCAGATCCAGGAGCTGATTGTCAAAGTACACAGTTACGCCAGGATGAAGCTGGATGAGGACAACGCCAACCCTTTGGCTCAGGCTCTCTTTGGGCGGGCAGCGGCTCTGTTGACACGGGTGGAAACAGCCCTCTCCTTTATTACTCCGGAAATCTTGTCGCTTCCTGAGGGCACAGTCTCTAATTTCCGACATGATTCTCGCTTTGCCCTTTACTGCCACTACCTTGATGATGTTTTTCGGCAAAAACCGCACACACTCACTGGCATAGAGGAGCAACTGGTAGCCAGAACGGGGGAGATCACCCGCACACCGGATGATTTCTTTAAAATGCTCAACAACGCTGATCTCACCTTTCCGAAAATCAGGGATGATCAGGAGAATGAGGTTGAGGTCACTAAGGGCAACTTCATTAAACTCATGCAAAACAGGAACCGCAGGGTGCGGTATGAGGCATTTCAAGCACTGTATGGAACCTATCAGAAGCTGGAGAACACCTTCGCCTCTGCCCTGAACGCAGCTATAAAAAGGGATATCTTTTATGCAAGTGTGCGCCGCCACCAATCTGCGCGGTCTGCCGCCCTCTTTGCGGATCATATTCCTTCTGCTGTCTATGACAGCCTGGTGCAGACTGTCAGATCTAATCTGGGAGAAATGCACCGCTATATGAAGCTGCGCAAAAAAATCCTCGGGCTTGACCAACTGTACATGTACGACATTTATGTCCCTCTGGCAGAGGATGTCAAGTGGGTGATACCCTTCCCCGATGCTGTGGCCATGCTGAAAAACGGTGTCGCCGTTATGGGGGACTCTTACTTGGAAATCCTGTCAAGGGGGCTGGGTTCCAGGTGGGTGGATCTTTATGAGCGGAAGGGGAAAACCGGTGGTGCCTACTGTGACAGCATCTACGGAGTGCATCCCTTTCTTCTTCTAAATTATCAGAACAACCTGGACAGCGCCTTCACCCTGGCTCATGAGATGGGACATGCACTGCATTTTTATTATAGTAGCCAGGAGCAGCCCTTTATCTACTCACATCCCGCCATCTTTACCGCGGAGGTGGCCTCCACTGTTCACGAATCACTGCTGATGGAGCATCTCCTGCAAACCACCTCTGATCGGGATGAGCGGGATAAGAAAATCTATCTGCTCAACTACTACCTGGAGATCTTCCGCGGCACACTGTTCAGGCAGACGATGTTTGCGGAATTTGAAAAAATTATTCACGAAAAGGCGGAAAATGGCGAAGCATTGACATCTTATTTCCTCAAAGAGGCCTACCATGAGTTAAACACCGCCTATCATGGGGAGGGGATGGTTGTGGACGCTGAAATTGACATGGAATGGGCTCGAATTCCGCACTTTTATGACGCTTTTTATGTCTATAAGTATGCTACCGGCCTGTCCGCGGCTGTCTCTTTAGTGCAGCAGATCCTCACCAAAGGGACGCCTGCAGTAGAAAGGTATCTCTCCTTCCTCAACAAGGGGGGATCTGACTACCCTCTCAACCTGCTTCAGGAGGCGGGAGTAGATATGGCAAGCCCGCATCCGGTGCAGGACGCCATCAACCGCTTTTCCGGCCTGCTGGATGAGCTGGAGGCTCTAAGTGGTGTCGGATGAACAAGCACACAACAGAAGGCATCGACAACAGGTGTTATCTTTTGAATACCGCAATTTAAGGCAACTTAAACTAGAATGAATAAGGGCTGCTTATTTATTAACTAATTAACTTTTTATAATAACAAGGAATAGCATGGTTTATGTAGAAATACATTGCTATTAATTACTTCAAAAGGAGGGAAATATGTATTGCCGTAACTGTCGTCAAGAAGTTCCCGAACAAGCTGTAATATGTGTGGCATGCGGGTGTTCACCTATAGCCGGAACAATGTACTGTCAACACTGCGCCGCTGAAACTGAACCATCAGCTGAAGTTTGTTTGAATTGCGGTGTTAAACTCGCTAAACCACTACCTGAAGGTGCAAAATCAAAACTTGCAGCAGGACTTTTAGGAATTTTTCTCGGAGGTTGGGGAATTCATCGATTTTATCTGGGTTATATTGGTATCGGAATAGCCCAAATATTCGTGACATTAATTACTGTCGGATTTGGTGCCATCTGGGGTTTTATTGAAGGTATCCTGATTCTGACCGGTTCGATTAACCAGGATGCTAAAGGACGCCCGCTAGTAGATTAATTTTTCTCATGCCTTGATAAACTTGGCGTTAAACTTGGCGCAATTATCATCTCAATATTCAGGAATCATTACACCACTGCCTAAGCCCGCCTTCTAACTGGCCGCCGCATACCCCCCTGCTTTACAAGCCGTCTAACCGGCCGCTGTCTGACTTAATGAAATTATGAATTGGAGGCAGATTAATGGACGACTTTGCCATCAATACTGAAAAGTTGACAAAATTTTATTAAAAAGCAGCGAGGTATTGTGGAGCTCAGCCTCTCGGTGCGCACAGGAGAAGTGTTCGGCTTCCTGGGACCCAACGGAGCCGGCAAAACCACGACAATCCGGCTGCTGCTGGGATTGCTGCGCCCGACGGATGGCAGTGCATCGGTCTTCGACTTGGATACGGTCAAAGACAGTGTGGAGATCAGGCACCGCTGTGGTTATCTTCCCGGCGAACTTGTCTTGTATGAAAACATGACCGGTACAAATTTGCTGCAGTATATGGCTTCTCTCAGGAGAGGGGTTTCCCTAGAGTTTGCAGAGGAGCTTGCTGAAAGGCTGGACTGTGATCTGTCGCGGCCGATTCGCACCCTTTCCCGGGGAAACAAGCAGAAGATCGGGCTGATCCAGGCCCTGATGCATCAACCTGAACTGCTGGTTTTGGATGAACCCACATCTGGCTTGGACCCTCTGGTTCAGCATGAATTCTATAAAATAATTGCTGAGGCCAGTGCAACAGGGCAGACAGTATTCCTTTCTTCCCACAACCTGCCGGAGGTGGAAAGGGTATGCCACCGGGCGGGGATCATTCGGGAGGGCAGGCTGATTGCTATCGAGGAGATCGCCAGCCTTAAGGAAAGGGCCTTGCGGAGACTGGAGATTCACTTTGAGGGCGCGGTGGAAAAAGACGCTTTTCGGGCTGTGCCTGGGATACGGAACCTGCAGTGGGAGAACAGCATCATGCGTTGTGAGATCATGGGCTCCCTGGACCCCTTGATCAAAACTTTGGCACAGTATAATGTCACCAATCTGATCAGCCATGAGCCGCATCTGGATGAGATCTTTATGGCCTTTTACGGTGAAGGGAGTGAAAAAGATGTCAATTAGTGTAGTCAGGAAGGTGCTGCGGGATCAGCGCCGCTCCCTTTTCTGGTGGTCAATCGGTATCGCGGCGCTGGCGCTTTATACGATGTTGTTTTACCCTTCTATCGCCAGTTCTCCGGAACTGGATCAGATAATGCGGGAACTTCCGCCGGCCCTGAAGGCCATGTTCGGGGAGATGAGCCTCACTTCCCCTGAGGGGTACATCAATACCGAACTGTTCTCTTTTATGATGCCATTGTTGTTTCTGATCTTTACGATATTACAGGGGGGTGCCGCTGTGGCGGGAGAAGAGGAGCAGGGTACACTGGATCTGGTGCTCTCCACCCCCATTACCCGGCGGCGTTTTGTGCTGGAAAAGTTTGTCGCGATGTTGATGTCAACCCTTTTCCTGGCCGTTATCCTCTGGGTGTCAACTGTGGCCGGTATTGCCATAGCAGATTTTGAAGTCAATCTGTCCAGACTGGCTGAGGCAATTTTCAGTGTCTTCTTGCTGGCAATGGCCTTTGGGACTCTGGCCCTGGCCCTGGGATGTGCCACCGGCGGGCGCGCCTTGAGCACCGGTGTGTCCAGTGCCCTGGCGGTGATCGCCTACTTCCTCAACAGTATGGCTCCCCTGGCGGAATCGGTGGAGCCCTTCCAAAAGCTGTCTCTTTTCTATTACTATTATGAAGTGGACCCCCTGCGCCACGGGCTAGACCTGGGGCATGTGGGTGTACTATTGGCAGTAACGGTTGTGCTGCTCTTGATCGGGGTGATGACGGTGGGGAAACGGGATCTGCAGGTGTAGTTATGTCCTCCGGAGAGGAACTGCTGTTAATGCATTTTCAATCAAAAAAAGACCTCTGGCTGGGCATTTTAATTTGGAGCGCTATGTTGCTTCCCATATGGTTTGTGGTTCAGGATCAGGAAACCTGGCCTTTTCTGTTTATTTTTATCCCTTCACTGGCCTTTTGTGGCTGGATTTGGTTTGGCACAGGTTATACTATTACAGATAAAACACTGGAGGTTAGGTGTGGGCCATTCTACGAAAAAATACCGCTGGGTAAGATTCGCAGGGTTCAGCACACCAGCTCTCTTCAGGGCGGCGCCGCTCTTTCCCTGGATAGACTGGAAATTAAATATAGCGGCGGTGTGACACTGGTCTCCCCTCTGGATTCTTTCGCTTTTGTCCTCGAATTGAAACAAAGATGTCCTAATGCGGAGTTTGAAGGATTATGAGATTGGGCCTCATGCTGGCGGACCAGCAAACTGGCATGCCTTTGGAAAAAAGAGCATGCTAAACGGTGACAGTCACCCAGGGCGGCAACTTGTATAGACAACTTACGCTAAATGGTGACAGTCACCTGCGGATCCACCGGCTCAGCAGACATGCTGGGCGAACATAAAACGCCGGCTTACTCAGGTCTGCGATATCTCTTCGTTCTTGTGTCCTCAACAAAGAAGGGGTAGCCATTCTCTTCATTGCATTCCTCTTCTTGAATCCAGAGTTTCTCTTGCTCCTCATCGCGTTCCAGGGAACAACCACGCCCTTTCGCGCGGCAGCAACGGGGGTAATTCGGGCATATGTAGAGATAGCATTGGCGTTCCTGATTAGCCATGATGTCACCTTCTTCTCTGTTCTGATACAACCAGTGTTCACAATAAGCTGTTTTTGGTCATACAGCCTCTTAGCGGCGGTAACGTAAGAAAACATTTATGTGATGGTCTGCATGGCATTTACGCTATGCCGACTTTCGCAATCACATTATACCAAAAAAACCGCTCACCGTCTGCACATTGGAAGTTAGGCCTTTTGGTGACAGTCACCCGGAACGGGTAACCTGTATATACAGATTCGGCTAAACGGTGACAGTCACCGGAAAATATGTGGATCAGATGTATCCACGAAAACAGATCAGGAGAACCGTCTCCCTGATCTCCCCGTGATCCCGTCACTGCATCATCTGGAAGAAGGCGTCTACGTTTTCGTGTTTGGCCTGGATGGGGATGTGGCAACCTGAGCCGAGGATAAAGCCACCGTCTCCTCCGATCTCCTGGAGCAGTTTCCTGCAGTAATCCTGTACTTGATCAGGGGTGCCGAGTGTGAAGAGGGGCGCCCCTACATCTCCGATAATGCAGGTGTGGCCGCTGAGCACCTGGTGGGCTTTGAAGATATCTGTGGTGCCGTCCAGTTCGATGGCGACCTTGCCTGCGGGCAGTTCGAGGAAATACTCCAGATTTGTCGTCCAATCACTGTCCAGATGGAGGACAGGAGTGATACCTGCAGCAAGTAGATCGAGAACGGTTTTCTTGAGGTAAGGCCAGACAAAACGCTCGAAGAGTGGCACTGATATAAGCTGGCCAGTAAGGCGTGCCGCTCCGACGAATACTCTGGGGATTCCTGTTTCTCTGGCACTGGCAATAGCATCAGCTATCAGGGCTTCGGTCATCCTTTCCAGCACACGCTCCAGGGTGGATGGTATCTGGTACATATCCCTGATAAACTGTTCAAAAGAGCGCATCAGGCTGAGGGTTGGGGGTGCTAGAACAGTAAAGCCGCCGTACAGAAAAGTTTGCCCGCGGGCTCTGGCATTCTTGATCTGGCCTTGTAAAATCTCCTTCATCAGGCGGTTGGCTTTTTCGATCTGTTCACTATTCACCTGGTGCACCCGTTTCCAGTATCGATGAAGAAAGGCGTGGTATCCGGCTTCCAAGATGAAGTAATAGTCTCTGCGGGTCATAGCCTCGTATTCCACCATCTGGTACTCACTGTCTGCGGGCAGGTCAACACCGGGCATCATCGGTTTCATGTAACCGATGACTTTTTGGACAGGCCCGTGGAATACAAAATAGACGGAGCGCATTACATCCCAAAGAGGATACTGCCGGTACAGTTGATCAAATGCCCATTCCGCCTTTTGGTAATCATACATAAATTCATAATTGGACAGGCCCGCCCTTCTCCCCGCATAACTCTCGATCAATGGGGCGCAAGGAATGCGGTCCGGTTTGCCTAGAGAGATAGCTGTCTGCAGTCGCTGTTCAGGATTCAAATAGAGATCACATCCGGCATCCCTGACTGGTGAGTACAAAAGTCAAAATGCTCAAAGGTGACCTTTTCTCCGGGCTCTACAACAACAAAATCTTCATCCCACTGGCCGAGCAGAGCCTTGTAAAGCACATCCAGTGTGCCCTCCACCACCTTGTGATCCAGATCAAGGATATCTGCAAATCCCCTGGCTGCTTCAATCAATTCATGCAGTTTATCGACACCTGTGTTAATCACATCGAGGCTTCGATATCCCTTCAGCATAATCTTAAAAACCATTTGTGACTTTTCGTGGCCGTATTTCATCGCACAGCGGTTGTATTCTGTGGCTATACCGCTGTCACTGTTCATCCAGCCCTTGGTGAGATAGTAGGCACACCCTTCTTTCCCTAGATTTCTCCTGCGCTCATTGCCTCCCAAAAGCAGGGAAATGCAATCATCCATTTTAGGGATGATCAAGCGGGCGCGTTCAGAAGAGAGCCCCAGCACCGCGTTGCCGCAATACCCAAATAACAGCAGGATGTTTTCCTCATCTATCAGCTGATCGATCTCACTTTGGAGTTGGTACCGAAGTTTATCCGGAAATTTGTGCAGTGCTGAAGGCAGCCAGATAAAAGGGAAATGGCAATCAACCTTACTGGACACATAGAGTATTTCATCTTTTATTGTTTCACAAGCAATAGCTGTTGTCATATAACATTTACCGCCGACTCTGTATATGTATTAACACCCATACCCAAGATCTGTTGACATAACTCAACACCCTTGGCACAGTCTATAATCCAGTGATCGGCACCCACATGCTGCTGAACATCTTCATTAACCAGGCCTCCGATCATAATCTGCACCTCACTGCGCAGGCCGGCATCTGTAAGTGCACTGACCGTCTTGCGCATGACCTCATACGAAGAGGTCAAGAGCCCGGAGAGGCCAAGGATTTTTGCACCGGTTTCCTGCAGGGCATTAAAGAATTCCTGCGGGGATACATCGACCCCCAGGTCGACAACCCCGACACCTCTTGCCCTGAGCAGCCCGGCTGTCAGGTTCTTGCCGATATCATGAATATCTCCTTCAACAGTCCCGATCACTACCTGGGGTTTCAGCCCCTTTTTGCTTTGAGCAATTGGAATAATAGTCAGCACCCTCTGGAAAATGAGGGAGGCCATAATCAGATCAGCTATATAGTATTTCTCCTGTTCGTAAAGATTTCCGACCCTTTCCATCCCATGGCGCACATCTTCGATGATATCAAGGGGATCAACTCCCCTTTGCAGACCCATTTTTACTAACCGCACTACCTTCTCCTCGTCCAGTGTTTCCACAGCAGTAACAAGCATCATTTGGGTTTTGCCCAATATTAATGTCCCCCTTTTCTTGCGTAAAAGCCGGGTAACGGATTGAGAAGCTTCAGTATTCAGTGTATATGGAAGAAGTGCACAACGTATGGTGTCGGGTAATAAATCACTGTTGTTTAGAATGCCTGGAATGCCTGGCAAAGTAGACAAATCGCAACAAATCACTCAACAAATCACTACAGGTTGAGAAGCTTCTTGTCTTGAATAAATTGTGCAGATACTGCGTGCAGCTGCATACAGTCGGAAAGACAGTAGGTCTTGCCCCAGCCTATGGGTTTCTGCTCAGCTGACAGCAGTTTTTGCTCGATCACCAAAAGTGGGCTGCCCGGCGAAGTTTCTAACATAGGTGCGACTTCCTGGTCGGCAGCAGCAGCAAGGATGGTAACTTCATTTTTCACAGAAAAGAGTTCACCATGTTTGGCAACCATCCTGGCGAAAGGTATGTACTGGATCTCTTTCTCGATCAATGGCTTTCCTTTGATATAGGGCATATACTTGATATCATAAGCAGCCAGTTGTGTCTCTGTGTAGAGAAGCCGCTTTAACACGATTACCTTATCCTTTTCGGTCAGGCCAAGCTTATCCTGGACCAGAGGGTCGGGAGCCACAATGGTTGCCTCCAGCAGCTTCACCCCTTGAGGATAATCACCGACAATATCCATCTCATCGAAGTGCATGGTCAGCAGATCATAGCGGGGATGTTCAACATAATTCCCCTTACCTGGTACTGACCGCAGGTATCCAGCCCGCACAAGCAGGCTCAATCCCTGGCGCACGGTCATCTTGCTGGTACTGTATTCCGCGCTAAGCTGGGATTCAGATGGGAGCATATCTCCCGGCTTCAATTCCCCACCCTTGATGCGCTCTATCATATCTTCTGCAATACGATGATACAAAGGTTGCACTTTATCACATCCATTATAGTTCTATTTTTAGGTTACACTGTTCTGCCAGTTTCGTCAATCCTTTAGAGATCAGAGAGATCAGGGGGACGGTTATCCTGATCTCCCGGGTGACTGTCACCATTTTCCCGGTCACCATTTTCCCGCAGTTGTCTAGACAAGTTACCCCTTTTGGTGACTGTCACCATTTTGATAAAGTTGTATAGACAGGTTGAGCCTTTTGGTGACAGTCACCTTTTTGGTCAATTTGTATAGACAGGTTGGTCGGTTTGGGTGACGGACGGTTCGTCTCACCCTTTGCTCTGATCCGTTCCCAGTAATCAAGAGAACCCGGGCTGTACCGGGTTCTCTTGATTTACAGTGAATCACAGATCACGGGGACGGTTCTCCTGATCCATTTGTGATTCATTTAATAAGGAACTTTTTCTCATTCTTTCCCAGGTGACAGGCACCGGCTAAATCTGGCGCCACTTATCATGTCTTTCCAGGTGCCTGTAGCTCACACGGGACAGTGCTTGTGTTCTCTTTCATGCTCTCTTTCGTGATCTCCTTGCGGATCTCACGGGAACAGAAAGTAAATTACTCAATTACTCAAGCCTGACCCCGGTTAGGCAAAAATCTGGTTGGCAACTTTGACTCCTTCATCTGCAGAGGTTCCGAAATAGTCGGCTCCACAGTACTCTTTCACTTTTTCGTCCACATAGTTGCCGCCGATCAATACCTTGACATCGTTCAGTCCGGCATCTCTGATCGCTTTAATGGTATCTTTCATCGGATCCTGGCATCCGGTCAGCAGAACGCTCATCGCCACCAGGGGGGCTTTGTGCTCTTTGGTTGCCTCGATGAACTTTTCAGCCGGCACATCGACACCCAGGTCGACCACATTATAGCCCGCTCCCTTGAGAAGCATAACCACAATGTTTTTGCCAAGGTCGTGTATGTCCCCTTGTACGGTGCCAATGACAATGCTGCCTTTATGCTCCTGGTCAAGGCCGGCGAGTTTCGGCTCAATCAGGGCCATGGCGTTCTTCATGATCTCACCGCTCATGATCAGCTCACTCAGGTAGTATTCCCCTTTGGCAAAGCGGTCACCGATTTCCACCATCCCTGCCTGGAGACTTTTCACCAGGCTCAGGGGGTTTAACCCTTCATCCAGGCCGGCTTTTACACTGCTGACCACCTTATCAGCCTCAAGTTCAACGATCGCATTTTTCAGTTCATCTATCAGATTGGCCATCAATGCTCTCCTCCCTTTATTTTCAAGGTTCCGAAACTCACAAGCTTAGCGCTGCACCCACCACCAGAGATAAACATAAGCAAAAGCCTCGAGATTGTCCCATTCGCCTTTGATAATACTCTCATCCCCGACAATAGTTCCAATATCTTTCACTTTTTCTTCCCAGGGAAAACAAACCCCCGGGGGCAGTCCCTGCTTTTGATCACCACAGCCGCACTTTGATGTTGCCATTGCTCCCAGCCTCCTTTAATAAACTCCGTATTCACGAGTTGTTTCAATCATCGCCCGCACGTTCTCTTCCCTGGCATCCCACTGGACAACCCCCGCGGCGTCCATGATAAAGCCGCCGTCCGCGGCCACCTCATCGATGAGCTTCTTGCAGTAGTCACTCACTTCTTGGGGGGTCCCATAAGCAAGCATGGTATTGGGAACATTGCCGATGATGCAGAATCTGCCGCCCATAATCTTCTTCGCCTTTTTCATATCGGTCATGTCCACATGGAAGACGATACTCTTGTCTGGAAGTTCTGCGATCTTCTCCAGATACGGTGTCCAGTTGCCCTCCGCATAGAAGAGTGTCCTCTTGCCCTGTGCCCACAGCCCTTCAATGACCTTTTTCAGGGTCGGCCAGTAGAACTTGTCCCACTGTTCTGGGTTAAGGAAGGGATAGCTGCCCCGGTGCAGCGGCATGAAGAGTGGTAAAACGGTGTCACCGCCGGCAGTTGCCATACCGTAATAGATATTGTGATCCACAAGGATATCCACCGCAGCCAGCAGCTTGTCCGGACGCATGTGTATGTCCATCATGATCCCATTCAAACCACGCAGGGTATCACCAAGGGTATCAAATGGAGCCTTGGTCATTCCGGACATTGCGGCGGGGGCTCCGTATTCCTTGGCCCAGCGCTGTCCGGCCTCTGCCAGCATCCCTTGATTGATAGCCATTCCGGCGGCTCCCTTGATCAAGGATAGATGCGCCCGATAAGGGTCTTCAAACTCTTTGTGTATACGGGGAAGAAAAGTTGTCAGAATCCATTTGGTGGGGTTTGCTATGAAGTCATCATAGTCTTCGGCTTTCATATAGTCGGACTCGAGAAACTGGAACTGTTTGTCGGGCTCCAATTCCCGTCCGGCGAATTTCAGGTACCTGGCTCCTGTGGCATCGTGGAGCCCGCCCATCCACAGGCTGGTAGGGCCAACCACAGTATCTACATCAAAATCTTCAAGAAACTTGGTTGAGCAGGCAATGTTTATATCCATCCGGTAGTAAACTTCTTGAAGAGTGTAACCCGCGTACTTGGCCAAAAATTCAGACAGGTTCAGCCGAATGGGCACCTTGTCTGGTTTACCGACATCCATCGCCGTAACAAACCGATTTAAGCGCTCCTGATAAAGCTTTTCCTTATCACTCATAAATTTACTACCTCCATTTTATAAGTTTTACCGATTTGCTGCCGACTCTACAGTCGACTGTCGACCGATAATTCTTTTTCTTAATCACCCCTCCCCTTTATGCTTGTTGCATATTGGTATTTCTTAAACTTAACTATACCTGTATATACCGGTATATACAGAATAACATGTTTTTAATATCACGTCAACAATTATGTATCGAGGAAACATCGCGGAAAAGGAGTCGGCGGATCGATAAATAAGGCAAATCCGGATCAGAGGAACCTTTCTTCTAACTACTGGAATCGGGTCACGGCAAATTCACGTAGGAAGTAAATGGGTGTAAAAGTTACTTGACAACCAACCGACTATGATATCACCGCAATGGTATGGCTGGTTTCCTATGCTTTCAAAATTGATGAAAGGAGCAAAGCTAAACCTCACGGGTTAGCAACACGGAAAAACCGCGATGGATTAAACCAAAACTCCATTTTTAAAAAACAAAACCTAAGTTGATATGGAAGTACGTGGTATCATGAATTAGGCGTGGGAATCGGGTGAATCAAGGAACGGTTCTGTTGTTCCAAACAGACGGAACAGCGTGGTGGGATCACTGGGACAAGATTATGCTCAGCAGCTGTGTGGGTTCTACTGCTCCAACAAGCGGAACAGCGAAATGGGCTTTTGGGGCGAGAACTGCTCAGCAGACCGGTATGCCGACCAGCATGCCGTGGTAAAAAAGAAGAACAGAGGAAAAGGGAGACCACAAAAACGGCCGGATGCGCTCCAGCCGCTGCGATGTATTTACCCAAACCTTTAATCGAGGCTGAAAAAGCCCCTCTCATAATTATTTGCCCGTTGACCTTCACTTTCATTACCAACCTTGCTGCTGTCTTTCTGTCTTGAAAGTATCCATATTATTCGCTGCTTTACCATATCAATTTCCTCAGATATTTCCACAAGTTTTCTAGCAATTTCTTCCTGCTCCACAGCTACGCACCCTCCCTCATGTATTTATAAAAATTATATAATAACTTTGGGAGACGAAATTCTATATCTGTTTAGGGGGGAATTAGGGAAATTAGGGGAATTGCTGCCACACATGGTATTTGCATCGTCTCCCAAGGGGGCCTCATTGCTTACTTGTATCGTACCATCATCTGTGGATTGTTGTCATTAGAAAGAAGAACCAAACTTGCAGACCGGATCTTGTCACGGTTTGACAAAGGGTGCCCGCCTTGCCTCTTCACCTTTTTTTCTTGCCTGAATAATATGATACACCTGGATGGCCAACACCACCCTGGCTACCTTCTTCCATGAACTGAAATCTATCCCTGCCAGCTCTTTAATCCTGCGCAGCCGGTAACGCAGTGTATTGTAATGAATGAACAACTTTTCGGCCGCATTCTTCATGTTTCCATCGGTCTCAATCACTACACTCAAGGTTTTCAGCAAACTGGTTTCATGTTCTTCATCATACCTGATCAGTTCACCCAAATGCTCTTCACAGTATTTTTCCAATTCTTTTGTATCTGTTATGCGTAAAAGAAGCCTGTTAATCCCCAGGTCATCGTAATGCACGATCTCATGAGATAAATCCATCTCCACATTCATCTGTATACTTTCAACAGCTTCATGAAAAGCTGTTGGCAGGTCAAAAAAGTCATAACAGGCCCTAGATATGCCTATCTTAACCACCATGTCATGGTTTTCTATACCTTTTTGTAATTGAGGAATTAGACGCCTGGCGATCTGTATGGACTCCTCTTTTATTGATGCCGGTGTTTCTGATTTAGGGATCAAAAGCATCACATTGACATCACCGAGGTGTGCAACCAAGTACCTATTAGAGTGGGCGATAATTACACTCCTGATCACCTTTTCAAGCTTCTGAAGATAGTGCATCTTGGCTTCAATACTGGCGTAGGAAATTCCCTGTCCTAAAGGTGTCACAAGCTTGATGGCAAACAGCACTTGCGGTTTCGTGAGATCCCACTTATAAAGAGTACCCCTATGAAGGGCATTGGACCTCGATTCCATCCGCCCCTCCAGCAAATCCCTAACAAAGTCATTTAGATAACGCCTCTCTATCTCTTCGACTGCTATGCGTTTCTGAAAATCTAAGGCCATTACCAGCGCCGCCTGTTCCACTGCTGTAACATCCATAGCATCTATTTTTCGGGCGTCATCCAGGATACAAAGATATCCGAAGATTTCTGTGCCAGCCTGTACAGGCTGCAAAAAACAGGACAGGCATTGTACATCGTCTAACTCTACTATTCTTCCCTGATTGCAGAAATAGGGATACTTTTCCAGCAGCCTGGCTTTAAGCTTCTCATATGTATGGGTAGTCGATTCATCGGAAGACGCAAGTAAATTAAACTCACTGTCCAGTATAACTATTGTTGAATTTACAACACTGGAAAAGGCAGCTGCCAGGGCACCTAAGCCTTTCTCCCTCAGTACAAGATTGAGTAGTACATGATACAGAGCTTCTCCTGTTTCAGTTATCATTACTGTCTCCCGTTTTAGTGGATGGTGGGTCAGCAGATGGGATGCGGGAGGTTTCAGTAATCATTACTGCCTCCCATTCAAAATACAACTTGCTGCTATCCTTTTATCTGCTGAATATCGACGAATTGTAGCAAAATATGATTAAAACCGCGTTCAGTATATCACAAGGCAGGGGCTCGGAACAACCATTATAAAGCCAAATATGGCTCAGAGGGACGATTCCTTTGATCCAAGCGGATCATATGGATCAAAGGAACGGCAGCCTGTGTGACAACTCCCAAAACCACCAGTTCATCAGCCGGAAGTGGGAGACATAACTGAAATAGCAGGTTAATTGTCGCCACTTATCCCCAAAAAACAACCGCAATTTGGCCGTAAGCGGGTTAATGAGGGATAAATAGTTTTCACACAGTCTAACGCTTCTTCTGATCCAAAATCACACGGCTCATGACCGGATCAAGAACCGTTCCCTTGTTCCATTCATAAGCAGAGGGGTACCTCCACCAGGAAGTACCCCTTAAAAAACCACTATCAAATAAAGAAATCAAGAAATCCTTGCCCCATTTACACCCCGTTTTAATTTGTGAATAACCGCGTCAACATTGCTGCGAAATTGACCAGTAATTTCGGTTTTCTCGAAGAGGGTTTTAAGAAAACACTCCAGTAAAAAGTACCGACAAAGATAGCGCCGCCGATAATGTTTCCTATTGTTACCGGTATCAGGTTTTTGAACACGAACGAACCCCAGTTAAGATTCGCCAGTGCTGACATTGCACCCGCCGGATCGGTTCCCAGAACTGGAGCTACCACGGCCAATACCGCTGGCTGGCTCTTGAGAAGAATCCCTGTCGGAATAAAAAACATATTGGCGATGCTGTGCTCAAATCCGCAGGCGACAAAAGCCGTGATCGGAAACACAATGCAAAATATTTTACTGATTCCATCTTTGCTGGCGCTGGACAGCCATACAGCAAGACAAACCAGCCAGTTACAGAGGATGCCCCGAACTAAGGCTTCTGTCCATGTTAAGCCAACCTTGCCATTGGCAGTCAAAACCGATTTGGCGCCGACCAGGGCACCATTCATCTCCCAAACACCGCTGAGATAGAAAAACCAGGCGATCAATATCGATCCCAAAAAATTAGCAAAGAAGACAATTGTCCAGTTTCTTGCCACCTGTCTGCCGCTGATCTTTCCTTCCAGCCACCCTGTTACCATGAGGGTATTGCCGGTGAACAGCTCTGCACCACCGATGACCACAAGGATCAGGCCAAGTGAAAAGACAAGGCCGGAGATGAGCCGGGATAAGCCGTCTCCTACATATCTTGCCAGGTCGTTGGTGACAACTGTGGATAAGGAACCGGCCAGAGCAATATAGCAACCTGCCAGGATTCCCAGCACAAGCAGACTGTAGAATGGGGATGTTGTCCTTTTTTTCGGCATTCCCTACCGTAGTTGCAGCAACCGCCCTAGGTGAGTCACAAGAAGGGGGAATGACCACCGGGGCAGGGGCCTGGTCAGATATGGGTGTGTGTGTTGGTGTTGGTGTTACTGCTGCACCAACATTAAACTTCATTACTGTTCCACAGAGCTTACGCTTTTCCTCAGTACAGCCGATCTTCTCTAGTTCTTCGGCAGTTAGTTTGTGTCCAAAAGCTGTGATTTCGCAATAACTGATAGGTCCGCTGATTGAATCGTACTCTTTCCAGTGCTCGCAATTGATTGCCATGATGATCCCTCGACTTTTTGTTTGTTTGTTTTTTTATTTAAAGAAAGAACTAATTATATACTAGCAAATCACGTGCCAATATCAGCCGCGTGGAAAAAAGCGTAGGTAAGGGATTCTTGTTAAAATGACTAGCGTATTTTACCGAAAAAACGGCGGGTCATACCGTAAATACGGAACATTGGTCACGAGAATCAGTGGGGATCAGGGGATCTTCACGCCTAGCGCCCACACCTGTATTAGCCCAGGGATGGCTCAGGGATGGCTCAGAAATAAAAATCAAATGGATTGTGATCAAAACACCAAATAAAAAAGGCCTCCATACTGGAAGCTTGATAAATGGTGAGCCATGCAGGAATCGAACCTGCGACACCCTGATTAAAAGTCAGGTGCTCTACCAACTGAGCTAATGGCCCATGCATTTTTTCAGATGCTGTTCTATTGTCTATGTTACAGCCTCGCAACCTCAAAAGGGCTTAAATGCAACTCCTGCCCATAATTTGTATATGCTGCGCTGCATGCAAGCGTTTTTACAGATGATATGTTACAATAGAAACGCTCTTCTGTCAACATCTTTAATCTGGGTTGTTATTGTTAATCTGCGATAATGTCATGGTATAACTCATCAGGGAAAATGTCATCCCATAACTCTTCTGAGATAATGTCACTATGGGACAGGAGACAATTACATTGACCAGAGCAAAATTAAAAAAAGTAAAAGTGTTGGACAAAATCTTGAAAGACAGGCTGAACGGAGAGGGTTAAATTTATGTCCCCCAGGTTGTAGGTGTGATCGAGGTTCCTGGTGAGCCATGCAGGAATCGAACCTGCGACACCCTGATTAAAAGTCAGGTGCTCCAACTCTTTCCCAGGTGACAGGCACCAGTTATCATATTTTCCAAGGTGCCTGCAGCTCACAAGTGTCAGTTCTCGTGATCTCTTTCACGATCTCTTTCACGATCTCTTTCGTTCGTGATCTCCTTGCGAATGTCACGGGAACAGTAAGTAAATTACTCAAGCCTGACCCCAATCTCGCGGCCGGCCATCACACCGCTCAAGGAGGCCTGTGCCAGGCCGCGGGTGATTCCGGCACCATCTCCGGCAACAAAAAGATTGTTGACCTTTGTTTCCAGAGTTCGGGAAACCTCCAGGCGGGAGGAGTAAAACTTCACCTCAACACCATAAAGAAGGGTATGAGGGGAGTAAACACCTGGAGCCACCTGATCCAGGGCTTTCAGCATCTCCAGGATCGCCAAGAAATGGCGGTAGGGAAGCACCAGGGAGAGATCCCCAGGGGTTGCCTCTTGCAGTGTAGGGATCACCAGGCCTTTGGCGATGCGCTCATCAGTTGACCTGCGGCCTTTAATTAAATCTCCCAACCGCTGGACGATCACCCCGTCTACCAGCATATTGGCCAGGCTGGCTATATATTTCCCGTAAGCGATAGGCTGTTTGAAGGGCTCTGTAAAGGTTTTGCTGACCAGCAGGGCAAAGTTGGTGTAATCAGTTCTATAGTCAGCATGGGTATGCCCGTTCACTGTAACCAGGCCATCTGTATTCTCCATCACCACTTCACCGTAAGGGTTCATGCAAAAGGTGCGCACACGATCCTCAAAGGTGGGGGATGTGAAGAGGAACTTCCCCTCATAGGTCAGGTCGGTGATCTTTTCCATCACAACTGCGGGCAGCTCCACCCGAAGACCGATGTCCACGGGATTGACGGCCATCTCCAGCCCCAGGCGCTGGGCTTCCTTCACCAGCCACTCGGATCCATAGCGTCCGGGGGCGCAGACAACATAATCTGCCGCCAACTCCTCACCTTCCGAAGTGATCACACCCGCTGCCGCCCCATCCTTGACCTTGATAAATTCGACTGGGGCTTTTGTTTCAATGGCCACTCCCCGCTCTAAAAGATAGTCCTGCATCTGCTGCAAAACTTCCTGGGTGCGTCCGGTTCCCAGGTGTCTGACCGGAGCCGGAACAAGCCGCATACCCGCCAGGGCGGCCTTTTTTTGCAGTGTTTCGATTTCTTCCTGGTTTTCCAGACCATAAAGCTCCTCCGGAGCTCCAAACTCCAGGTAAATATGATGTACATATTTAATGCCCTCTTCGAAATCATCTTTATCCAGGTAGGAACCCAGCATCCCTCCGACCTCTGTGGAATAGGTCAGTTTCCCATCGCTGAAAGCACCGGCACCACCCCACCCAGAAATAACAGCACAGGAGGCGCAGCCAAAACAAGGGGCCTTCTTCTCCCGGGACGGACAGACCCTGTCCCGCAGATTGCACCCCTTTTCCAGTATTAAAACATCTATATTTTCCTTTTGTCTCACCAATTCCAAAGCACAAAAGATTCCCGAAGGACCAGCACCGATGATGATGCAGTCGTATTTTTTCATTGCTCCTCCTTTGGATAGCCCCCCGTCGCCGCCGATATCCCTCTTGAGCTTGATTCGCTGCCGCACTGAAAGACGGAAGTCAGAGGCCAGAAGTCGGAGGTCTGAGGAATCAAGGGTTTATGAAAACGTGACAAAAGGACGGTCCCCGTGTTACGTTCATTTTTCGGATAGATACTAGTAAACCGTCACCCGGATCATTCTCGGATCACTCTTCCCATAAAGGGGTCGATGCCAGGCGCTTTTTTGGCATTTGCCAACGTAACCGTCCCTGCGTTTTATGCCTGGCACCACCCTGTATCAATATTAACAAACGGGGTTTTTTGGAGTCAAGCAGGTTGGTACGTTGGTCGTTGGATAAAAAAAATGATCCAAACAGTTT
>NZ_CDRZ01000058.1 GCF_000946815.1 Syntrophaceticus schinkii
TAAATCTTGTCAGTTCCTGTTCGGTGAAATATCTGCCGCTTACCAAGACTTGGTTGTCGTATTGTTTTGTCATAGTGCAGGCCCCCTTTGATAATAACCCACACTATTGTCTCATAATTAATTACCGCTGTCCAGTTCCTTTTTCGATAAAATATTTCTTCTAGTCTCTGGAAACCCTTGTCGGGCATAGTAGTTAAAGGCTATGCGTCAGTTCTGATCATCTTTTTTTTTCTTCTAACACAACTCCGCGGCAGCTTACTCTTACCTTGCAGTAATCCTTATCTGTCGTCTTTTGAAAGCAAAACAGCCGTGAGTGGTTAAAACTCCCGCGGCCGCATTGTCGGAAAAAGGATCACATCTCTGATCGAAGGGGCGCTGGTTAGAATCATGACGAGTCTGTCGATCCCAATACCCAGTCCTCCTGCAGGCGGCATCCCATATTCTAAAGCTGTTATATAGTCTTCATCCATAGCATGGGCTTCCTCATCACCCCGTGCTCGTTCATCCATCTGCTGTTCAAAGCGTTTCCTCTGATCCAGCGGGTCATTGAGCTCTGTGAAGGCATTGGCCAACTCCCAGCTGTTAATAAAAAGTTCAAAGCGATCAGTGAGCCGCGGATTTTCCTTGCTGCGCTTTGCCAGCGGAGAGACCTCTACCGGATGACCTGTGATGAATGTGGGCTGGATGAGCTTGTCTTCTACAAATGCTTCAAAAACTTCATTTAAGATTTGCCCCCAGACCGCATCCACATCGATCTCCACTCCCAGTTCTGCAGCCTGCTGACGCGCCTTTTCTGTGTCAAAGTGACCGAAATCCTGTCCGGTGTACCTCTGCACTGCATCCAGCATGCTCAGCCTTGTCCAGGAGCAGTGAAATCAATCTCCTGGTCGCTATACATTATCTTCGTTGTCCCAAATACCTCTTGGGTAACTGTGCTGATCAGATCCTCTGTAATAGTCATCATGTCCTGGCAGTCCCCATATGCCTGGTAGAGTTCCAACATGGTGAACTCCGGATTATGCTTGGTGGAAATTCCTTCGTTCCTGAAGTTGCGGTTGATTTCAAATACCTTTTCAAATCCCCCTACCAAAAGCCTTTTAAGGTACAGTTCCGGAGCGATACGAAGATACAGCTCCATATCTAAGGCATTGTGATGAGTGATAAAGGGACGCGCTGCTGCACCACCGGCCAAAGGCTGCATCATGGGTGTTTCCACTTCAAGAAAACCGTATCCCTCCAGGTGATGACGGATGGCACGAATAATCTCGATCCTTTTGAGGAAAACCCCTTTCACCTCCGGGTTGACGATCAGATCCAGGTAGCGCTGCCGGTAACGAAGGTCAATATCCTTCAACCCGTGCCATTTTTCCGGAAGAGGGCGCAGTGATTTTGACAGAACCTCAAAAGTTTTGATGGCTACTGTAATCTCCTGTTTCCTGGTACGGAATACTGTCCCTCGAACGCCGATGATATCACCGATATCCAGTTTTTTGTAAAGCTCATAGGCATCACTGCCCAGGTCATTTAACCTGGCATAAACCTGAATTTTGCCCGTAAAGTCCTGCAAATCTCCGAAGCTTGCCTTGCCGTGCCCTCTTTTAGCAATCAGACGCCCGGCAATTGTAACCTCCCTGTCGTCATAATCAGGAAAATTGGCAGCTATTTCAGCAGCATGCTGCTGAACCGGAAATCTACTGCCAAAAGGATCGATCCCACTGGATCGCAGCTCTTCTATTTTTTCTAAACGTATGTCAAATAGATCCGGCGATTCTTCCCTGTTGCCATCAGGCATAAAAAAACTCCTCCCATTTTCTATTTCTACTATAACCAAATCAGAAGCCAAAGGTCCGGTGTCGGAGAACGCCAAGAGTATCGATCATCGTTCCGGTAAATCCCAAACCTCATTCAACCGATATTTCATCAGGTGACCATCATCAGGTGACTGTCACCGTCAACCCAAGTTTCACATTATTCAACTGTTCCGCACGGTGACACGCACGGTGACTGTCACCGTCAACCTGTCACCGAATTAGAAAAAATAACATCTATGGTGCTGTTGTGAGCATCATGGCCATCTACCCGGAAAATAGAGGCTAGAAGCCAGCTGTCGGAGGCTGATCATATGCCATAAAGCGGCATGAGATGCTTCCTGCCGCTTAAGGATTTCATAACTGTATAACAAAGGGAGATTTATATCCGAATATCCTCAATACGGTATCTCAGGGTTCCTGCAGGTACCTTAACCTCCACCACAGTTCCCACCTTTTTCCCCAGGATTGCTTTTCCTACAGGCGATTTATTGGATATCTTATTATCAGCGGGGTCAGCCTCCGCGCTTCCAACGATGGTGTATTCAATGTCATCACCGGTATCCTGGTCTTTTAAAAGAACTGTGGTACCTACACCAACGGTATCTGGTGGCACTTCACTGGTATCAATAATCCGGGCATATCGCAGCATTTTTTCCAGTTGGATAATCCTGCCTTCGATAAAAGCCTGTTCATTTTTTGCTTCCTCGTACTCCGAGTTTTCAGAGATATCGCCAAAATCAATAGCAGTCCGGATACGCTCGGCAATCTCCCGGCGCTTTACAGATTTTAAGAGCTGCAGCTCATCTTCCAGTCTCTTAACCCCGTCTCCTGTTAAAAGAACCTCTTTTTCTGGCAATATTATCTCTCCCTTGATTGAAAAATTTACTTAAATCTTATGACCCTTCTCAAAGTTTTATTCGGTCCCCTTCAGTAAAAGATTGCAACAGATTAGGCTAGATCCCTTCCCTTAAACCAAAAAGGTGACAATGACGCCTTTTAAGGTGTCTTGCCTCCCTGGTTCATAAATAATAAGCCCAGCCGGGCTGGACCGTAAACGGCTAGTGCTTCCTATTCTGCTGCATATTTTGTAGCTATTATAGAAATGTAAAATCTATTTGTCAAGGGTTCTGGAAAAAATTTTTAGATCTTCTTTTGTAAGTGCGCGCTCAAAACTGCGCAAACCAGCAAGCTTGAAGCCGTGCTTTTTCCCTAAGCGCTGTATTTCTCTAACCTGGGAAACAGTCAAATCCCGCCCTAAAGAGTAGTTTTCGCACCTTTCCTCTAAAGCAAGGATCATGGTTTCTGCCATACAGGCATAAGCTGTCCCGGGTGGAAAACCGAAATTAAAGTTAAACTGAACATTATCCCCTGGAACCTCTACAACCCCTCCCTCAATAACCAGCACATCCGGGCGTTCACTGGCTACCTTAACTGAGACATCCCGCGGGCGGGCAACATCACAGACAACAGCACCCGGCTTTAAATCCTGGGGCTCGACTATCGTATCAACTGAAGATGTAACAGCCACCACAATATCTGCATTGCGAAGAGCCTCTTTGGTGTTTGTGGTCAGGCGGACAGCAGTGCCGGTCTCATGTAGAATTTGGTGAGACAGGCGCTCCAGGGGGGAGCGTGTCAGGGAAACCAGAGTCAACCCCCCTACCTCACCGGCAAGCATTCTGGCACAGACACTGCCGATGGACCCTGTAGCACCGAGAACCACTGCCTCCGCTTTGGCCATATCGATCCCCACGCATTCCGCGGCTTTTCTGGTTCCTTCCAGGGCCATAGCCACAGTATAACTGTTGCCGGTTGTAACCGCGATTCCCAGGTTATCAGCCACAGTAATCCCGGCATCCCCAACCACAGCACTCATGGCCCCCAGTCCTACAATCCCCGCTCCCAGCTTTTCTGCCAATTTCCCTGCTTCAATAATCCGGCGCAGCACATAATCCTCAGGCAACCCCAGCATCTGGCGAGATGTCAAGGGGCAGATAATAAACCACCCTTCTGTCTCAGCTAACGGTGATTTGATCCCCTTGATCTCAGAAGCCTTATAGACAGGGAAGTGGGAAACAATCCTTTCAGTAAGGCTACCTGGGAGCACTTTAAGTAATTTTATATTTTGTGTAATATATCCCAAATCGATGGGATGTATAATAAATGCAAATTTGGTCATGGGCTGTTGATCTCCTTATTCTCCTTATTCCTATTGAGTAAGACTAATTAAGTAACGCAAAATATCATAGAGGTAAGGTGCACCGACTTCTTTAAATTACACTGCTAACGATAATCTCAACCCCAGATCTGATTGGTATCCCCACCGACTTCTAATTTACACTGCTAACGGGCTCTTTTTTATGTGGACTGCTGTTTGGCTGTTCCTCCTGCAGATAGACGATACGGGGTTTAAGCTGCAGTTCATCTAAAAGGCTGCTGTAATCCTCAGGTGTCACCTCATCCACCCTCTTCCCCAGCAAAGTGATCAATACCCCCTCCAAGACATTGGTGCCAAAGGAGCGCCCCTGCATCTCCGGGGTTGTGGTCACCAAAATCTTCACACCTCGCTCCCGGAGCAGTTCCAGATCATCCTTGGTCACTGTATTGGTGATAATAACTTTACCAGGAAGTTCCTGAGGCATATATTTTCTAATGAAGTGAAAATCTCCGGTAATGATATCATTGTCCTGATAGTAGAACTCATGCTTTGTGCTCACCGTGTCCTGCTTCTTCCCTGTGGGATACAAATACTTAAAAGGAAGCTGGCTCAGGATGGGGAGCAGCGTATAGGCAAGAAACCGCAGTGTAGAAAGTTTGTGGACGGGAATGGGAATTCCCAGAGCAAAAATCAGGTCTCCATAAGTTGTCTTGCAGCCGGCATCCCAGAGAGCCTCGGCAATTCCGAAGCGATCCACCCCGGCAACCACTAAAGCTCGCTTGCCCTTAAACTCCCATTTCAGTTCCTGCTGGAGATAATCGATGACACGTCTCTCCAGAGTATTTTTCAATCCGCTGCCATCAACAATCGGGGTCTTTACAGCAGCAGCGGCGATCTTTTTGGCCTCGCGGAGAGCATAACGCCTACCCCCTGCCACCAGGTATAGATCGATCCCCCCCATGCCAAAAGCATCTACCTTACCATCCAGCTCACGGATCATCTCGATCGCTCGATTCATATCCCCATCGGTACCGATCCGTTCTATGAGGAACTTCTCTCCCAGAAATTCAGCTTCCACTTTGTGGTCACGCTTAGAAGAACCAATACTGATGCCGACAACACGTTTCATGATCTGTCCTCACTTTCTTGTGAAAGAGTACAATAATCAATTCAATCTTCCTGTGCTGAGAGGATCAGCTTGCGCAGATGCTCCGGGTCAACATACTTATCCTCAGTAAGGGGTGATTCCCCAAGGCTGATCCCCAGTGCCTCCTTATCCAGAAGAGCCGCACTCCAGTTGATGCGCTGCCGGGAACCGATCAGAATTACTACATCATAAGTTCTGATCTTCGCCACCAATTCCATCAGCTGATTCAACAACTCCAGTCCCGACTTTTCCCTCACAAAACGCCAGCGCTCCTCATTTGTCATGATCAGGCTGAAATCAACCCCCAGATCTCCCAATAATGAAAGAATCTCATCCTTGTTTTGCAGCGGGAAACCGACCACAGCAATACTTGCCCCCCTGCGTACAGCCCCCAACCCCTCCAGTCGAGAAATAAAACTGCGGTCAACACCACAGCGATCTGCAACCTCCTGCTGGGAAACCCCTTCACTGCGCAGGGACATCATCCGAGTCAAGGAGCGGGTAAGCTTCTCCATGCTGACAATTTTATCCCCAATGCGGTAGAAATCGTCCATAACAATAACACCCTTGTGCACATTTTTGTGTACACTATTTTAACAGATAAGAACTCCATTGGCAACAGCAGAAAAAATATTAGCAGCTACTGCCTTTTTTAATAGGCATGACTCTTGCTAGTATAATTTTGTGCGCTAATTGTGAAATATGGCACATGCCTCGTGAACAAAAAACCGGGAGGTGAAGAATAGACTATGAGCATCCCTGCTATTCGAACAAAGGCTCGTTCTGCCCAATCTGATCAAAAACAAAAAAACAGCATTGAAACACCTGTAGCTAAAGAAATCCATGCGCTTAAAGAGCCCAGGGATTCCTCACCTGAAAAAAACGAAAAAGTACATTTGGAATTCCCCTACGATGACCTGGAACTGCTCTACGAGTACACACTTCAAAAAATGGGTATCACAGACCCATTTAAAAGCGAACAGAAAGACCAAAAAAAAAGATCAGGGGGACGGTTCTCGTGATCTATCGTGATCTATCAAGGCATCTGGCTGTACTCAGGTTTAAGTTCAGGGGTAAATAGCGGTGGATAATGGTACTGATCTGCCGTTTTTTTGAAACCATCTAACGCAATTACGGAAGGTGCCAATAAAACGGCAGCAATTCCACCGAAAATTTGGGCTCCGAAAAAAGAAAGCTTCCTTTGCTAAAGTTAACAGCTTATTTTTTATAACGAGATTTGTGAAAAATTTTACATGTGCTCATGAAAGGATTCATGAGCACATCCCCCAAACAAATGCAACCAATCTTGATAACCTGAAAACTTTGATGAACAAAGCAGTTGAGACATATCAGAGCCTGGACATCCTGGTAAACAGCGCCGGTATTTTTATGATGAAGCTGATCACTGAAGTCACCGAAGAAGAGTATGACCGCTTGATGATGATCAATGTCAAGGGGACCTATTTTGCAGCCAGGTTTGCAGCAGAAATTATGCGGAAGAACAACGCCAGGGGTTCAATCATCAATCTATCCAGCATCGCCGGGATTAACGGCTTTGGCGATATGTCTACCTACTAGCCTGTGCCCTCTTTTTGGCCAGCGATGAAGCCTCTTTTGTCAACGGAGTCAACCTTCCCGCAGACGGAGGCTTCACCGCCACCTGAGGTGGGAGATGGTGACAGTCACCAGTAATTTTGTTACCTTATTGCCTCTTTCAGTTCCTCAACCAGGCCGGACACTCGCTCAAGCATTACCTCCGGCTGGTTGTGAAACTGCTCTACAAGGCTGACAATGGCGCTGCCCACGATCACTGAGTCTGCGGCCTCTGCTATGATGGCGGCCTGCCTGGGGTTGGAGATGCCGAAACCAACAGCCAGGGGCAGGCTGCAATGTCTTCTCACCCCCTGCATGAACTCTTTTATATCTGGCGAAATGCCCTCTCTCATCCTGTTACCCCGGTAAGGGAGACACAATAGACTGAACCCTGCGCGGCCCCTGAAATTTTCTCCAATCGCTTTGGTGTGGTTGTCGGTGCCACCAGGTAGATAAAATGCTGCCCCTCCTCTTTCAGCTCCTCG
>NZ_CDRZ01000059.1 GCF_000946815.1 Syntrophaceticus schinkii
GTTCTTTAAGAATTACCTGTTTCTGTTAGTTCTCTTAAAAATCTGCTCATAGTTGCTTCACTTGGTACGCTTGCAATTACGCCAAATCCACATATGTACCGAAATACAGGGTCATTTTTTAGCCTTCTGACCAATGCAGCCATTGTCGGTATTTGCTCTATCTTTGCAGCTATTAATGCTCTTATGTTTGTATTTGGCATTGTATCCTCGAGGTTCCATTATGTTTTCTGGGTAGCCTGGATATTATTGGTTTCAAATCAAAGGGTGCTAAAAATCTTTTCCATGTCTAGTTTCAGGTTGCATTTTTAATGCATCTTCGAAGGAAATCAGGCACTGTTGTCGAATATACAAGGTAGCTTCATCCCTTTCCACTTTTGCTTTATTTGGTTTGATTTACCTTATAATTCGGCAAAAGTCGGGGTGAAGCCTTTATTTTAGGCCTTCAAAACCTTGATTTCAATGAGTTTTTTAGAATGAAATTCTCTCTATAGTATAAATCTATTCTGGTGGCGAGGTGGCAAAAATGGCACAAAAGATGACGGTCAGCTATAAAAAACTCTGGAAATTGCTGATAGACCGCGATATGAAAAAGAAAAGACCTGCAGGCAGCTGCAGGCATCAGCCCATCATCGATTGCCAAGCTTTCTAAAAGTGATCATGTAAGTATGGGCGTTCTGATCAAAGTGTGCACAGCTTTGGATGTCGGTTTTGAAGATATTATGGAACTTGTGCCAGATACAGAGTAAACGCAGGGAAAAATCAGGTTGATCAAAAAAAGTGGCTTATAGAATCAGTGGAGGAGAAATGGACAATGGCAGATAACAAAAAAGAACAGGAACGCGCAGAACTGCATCGCATGATCTGGAATATCGCCAACGACCTGCGGGGCAGTGTGGACGGCTGGGATTTTAAGCAGTATGTCCTCGGTATGCTGTTTTATCGCTATATATCAGAGAATATCACCGCCTATATCAACGCCGGAGAGCATGAAGCAGGGGATGCCACATTTAATTACGCTGTACTCTCCGACAGCGATGCCGAACAGGCCCGCGAGGATTTGGTAAAGACAAAAGGCTTCTTTATCCTGCCCAGTGAGCTGTTTGAAAACGTAAGAAGAATGGCGCCTGGCGATGAAAACCTCAATGAAACTCTTGAATCAGTGTTCCGCAGCATTGAGAGTTCAGCACTGGGCAGTGCCAGCGAAGATAATTTCAGAGGCTTGTTCGATGATTTGGATGTGAACAGCAACAAGCTGGGCGGCACAGTTGCGGAGCGCAACAAGCGGCTTATTAAGCTGATGAACGGTGTTGTCGATATGCATCTCGGTGATTATCAGGATAACACCATCGACGCTTTTGGCGATGCCTATGAGTTCCTGATGGGGATGTACGCTTCCCATGCAGGAAAAAGCGGCGGCGAATATTACACCCCACAGGAAGTAAGTGAGCTGCTGACACATATTACCCTTGTGGGCAAAACAGAAGTCAACAAGGTGTACGACCCGGCCTGCGGTTCCGGCTCTCTCTTGCTTAAATTTGCCAAAATACTGGGCAAGGAGAACGTCAGGCTCGGTTTTTTCGGGCAAGAGATCAACATTACCACCTATAACCTCTGCCGCATCAATATGTTCCTGCATGATATAGACTACGATAAATTCGACATCGGTCACGGTGACACACTGACCAACCCTCTGCATTGGGATGATGAACCCTTTGAAGCCATTGTGTCCAATCCCCCCTACTCCATCAAATGGGAGGGCAAAGACAATCCCTTACTGATCGACGACCCGCGTTTTTCCCCGGCAGGGGTCCTGGCGCCGAAATCCAAAGCCGACCTTGCCTTTATCATGCACAGCCTGTCATGGCTGGCCACCAGCGGAACGGCGGCGATTGTCTGCTTCCCAGGTGTGATGTATCGCGGAGGCACGGAAAAGAAAATACGCAAATACCTGATTGACAACAACTATATCGACTGTATTATCCAGCTACCCGATAACCTATTTTACGGCACAAGCATCGCCACCTGTCTCATGGTACTGAAAAAGTCCAAAACAGAAAACAGCACCCTGTTCATCGATGCTTCCAAAGAGTTTGTAAAAGTCACTAACAGCAACAAGCTGACACCTGATAACATCAAAACAATTGTCGCGGCATTTACTGAAAGGAAAGATAAAGAATACTTTGCCAGGGTTGTGCCCAATGCCATGATAGCAGAGCAAGACTACAACCTTTCCGTGAGCACCTATGTGGAGCAGGAGGATACACGTGAAATAATAGACATTGTCGCCCTCAACAAAGAAATTGAGGAGATTGTTGCTCGGGAACAGATGTTGCGGGAGGAGATCGCCAAGATCATCACGGAGATTGAATTGCCATCCGCCGCGTCTGCGGACAGGCAGGGCAAACGGGGGGGTGGGGGGCATGAGTAAACTGGGAGAATTGATTGCAGAGCTTTGCCCGGAAGGGGTGGAGTTTAGGCCGCTAGGTGGTGTAGCTCATTATTCTTCTGAAAGAATTGACGCAAAAGAAGTTGATTCTCATAGTTATGTAGGTGTTGATAATCTGTTGCCGGAAAAGCAGGGAAAAACAGATTCAAATTATGTTCCGACAAAAGGACGTTTAATTCGTTTCCTGGAAGGTGATATTCTAATCGGAAACATCCGTCCCTATTTGAAAAAAATCTGGCTTGCAACCCATGGTGGCGGGACAAACGGTGATGTTTTAGTGATTCAAGCTTACGACCGTAGGATTATGTCACCTGAATTCCTATTCTATGTTTTATCCTCGGATTTGTTTTTTCTGTTATGATATACAGAATGCCAAAGGAGCAAAAATGCCTCGTGGCGACAAGTCCGCTATAATGAAATATCGCTTACCCCTCCCCCCGCTGCCTGTGCAGCGTGAAATTGTCCGCATACTGGACAATTTCACGGAACTTACAGCGAAACTTACAGCGGAACTTACAGCAAGAAAAAAAACAATATGAATATTACCGTGATTTGCTCTTGACATTTGATGATTATTCTGCTCACAATTCAGACAGACAGACAGACAGACAGACAGACAGACAGACGAGAAAAATTGCGGTCCAATGGCTACCGCTAGGGGAAATAGCCACTGATCTTTATAGGGGCTCTGGAATTAGACGTGACCAAATAACCGAAAATGGTACCCCATGTGTCCGTTATGGGGAGATATATACTACTTATAATATATGGTTCGATAAGTGCGCGTCTCACACAGACGAAACAATGCTTGGTACTAAAAAGTACTTTGAACACGGTGATATTCTTTTTGCCATTACAGGAGAAAGCGTGGAGGATATTGCAAAGTCGTGTGTATATGTTGGGAGTGAGAAGTGCTTAGCTGGCGGCGATATCGTAGTCATGAAACACAACCAGAATCCGAAATATATTGCATATGCTCTCTCCACAGCAAATGCAAGGATGCAAAAGAGCAAGGGTAAAGTAAAAAGCAAGGTCGTTCACACCAACATACCATCTATACGAAACATCATCATCCCCGTCCCCCCCCTCCGCCGAACAACAACGCATCGTCTCCATCCTCGACCGCTTTGATGCCCTGTGTAACGACCTGACAAGCGGCCTGCCCGCGGAAATTGAAGCGCGGCGCAAGCAGTATGAATACTACCGGGATAAGCTGTTAACCTTTAAGGAGGTGGAGAGATGAGTACCTACAACATTGTTGCCTCAACAGACGAAAGCACAGTTGTTGCGGAATATATATCTGAATATTCCCATCCTGATGTATATCAAAGTGAAGCTAAACTGGAGCAGGAATTTATACGTCTGCTTGAAACACAAGGATACGAATATCTGGCGATACATGAGGAATCCGCACTTGTGGACAATCTGCACCGGCAGTTGGAACTGCTGAACAACTATACTTTCTCTGACACAGAATGGGACAGGTTTTTTGGTGAGTGTATCGCCGGCAGCAATGAGGGTATTGTGGAAAAGACCCGCAAGATCCAGACCGATCATGTGCAGGTTTTACGATGTGATGACGGTTTATCCAAGAACATCTGTCTTATCGATAAAAATAACATCCACAACAACCGCTTGCAGGTTATCAATCAATACGAGGAATCAGAGGGTGCTCACGATACCCGCTACGATGTGACTGTTCTTGTAAATGGCCTGCCTCTTGTCCATATTGAATTGAAGAGGCGGGGTGTTGCCATTCGGGAAGCGTTTAATCAAATCAATCGTTACCAGAAGGACAGTTTTTGGGCGGCAAGCGGCCTGTACGAGTATGTGCAGATTTTCGTGATCTCCAACGGTACACACACAAAGTATTACAGCAATACCACTCGCCAGGCGCATGTCAAAGAACAGAGCGGCGGCAAACATAGAAAGAGCAAGAAAACCAGCAACAGCTTCGAGTTTACCAGCTTTTGGGCGGATGCCAACAATAAAATTATTGCTGACCTTGTGGACTTCACCAAGACGTTTTTCGCCAAGCATACCCTGCTCAACGTGCTGACCAAATATTGTGTATTCACTACAGAGGAATTGCTGCTCGTCATGCGACCATACCAGATCGCGGCTACTGAGCGCATCATGTCTCGCATTGCAATATCAACCAACTACAAACAAACAGGAAAAACAAAGGCCGGCGGATATATCTGGCACACTACCGGCAGCGGTAAAACCCTGACCTCTTTCAAAACGGCGCAGCTAGCCAGCGCTCTTCCCTATGTGGATAAGGTGCTGTTCGTTGTCGACAGAAAAGACCTGGATTATCAGACAATGAAAGAATATGACCGCTTTGAAAAAGGGGCGGCAAACGGCAACACCTCGACAAGGATCTTACAAAGACAGCTGGAGGACTCCGACTCACGCATCATCATCACGACCATTCAAAAGCTTGATGTGTTTGTCCGTAAAAATAAGAAACACCCCATCTACAAAAAGCATATTGTTATTATCTTTGACGAGTGCCACCGCTCCCAGTTCGGCAGTATGCATCTGGCAATTAAAAAGTCCTTTAAAAATTACCACCTCTTCGGGTTTACCGGCACACCGATCTTCGCCGCAAACGCAGCGCATGGCAATCATCCGCTGCTGAGGACAACTGAACAGGCCTTCGGCGATAAATTGCATACTTACACCATTGTGGACGCCATCAATGACGGCAATGTGCTTCCCTTTAGGATTGACTTTATCAATACCGTCAAGATGCCTGAGAGAATAGACGATAAACAGGTATATGGGATAGACAGTGAAAAGGCACTGTCAGACCCCAGGCGGATCAGTGACATTGTCTCCTACATTTTGGAGCACTTTGACCAGAAAACAAAACGCAGCAACTTCTATACAATGACCGCAAAATGGGACGAGGCTGACAAGCAAAATCCCAAAAAGACGATTGAAAGGCGCGAAAAAAGGCGTGTAGCAGGTTTCAACTCCATTTTTGCCGTGGCCTCTATTCCTTTGGCGATGAAATACTACACGGAATTCAAGAAACAGCTGGAGGCCACACACCGGAAACTCACAGTTGCGACAATTTTCAGCTTCAGCCCAAATGAGGAAGAAGCGGATGGCGTGTTGCCTGATGAGGATTTTAATGTGGAAAGCCTTGACCAAAATTCCCGGGATTTTCTTGATGCAGCGATCAAAGATTATAACGCCACATTTAGCACAAACTTCGATACATCAGCAGATAAATTCGAGAATTATTACAAAGACCTTTCCATGCGGGTGAAGAACCGTGAGGTTGACCTGCTGATTGTGGTCAATATGTTCCTGACGGGCTTTGACGCCACCACACTGAACACACTTTGGGTGGATAAGAATCTTCGGCAGCATGGGCTTCTCCAGGCGTTCTCCCGCACCAACCGTATTTTGAACAGTGTAAAGACATTCGGCAATATAGTCTGCTTCCGTGACTTGAAAGAGGCGACCGACAAGGCCATTGCGCTTTTTGGGGATAAAGACGCAGGCGGTATCGTACTGCTGAAAACGTACAGCGAATACTACAATGGCTATGATGAACAGGGCGAACATCAGCCAGGTTATAGAGAGTTGATCGCTGTTCTTACAGAGCAATACCCGCTTGGGCAGGCCATCATCGGTGAAGAGACACAAAAGCGCTTTATCAGGCTCTACGGTGCGATTTTAAGGCTGAGGAATATCCTCTCTGCGTTTGATGACTTCGAGGGCAATGAAATTCTGTCGGATAGGGATTTGCAGGACTACCAGAGCATCTATATCGACCTGTATGAGGAATTTAAGAAAGGCACTCACAGCGATAAAGATAGCATCAACGATGACATTGAGTTTGAAATTGAACTTATCCGGCAAATTGAGGTAAACATCGACTATATTCTGATGCTTGTGGCGAAATACCATCAATCAAACTGCACTGATAAGAGTATTCTGACAACCATTGACAAAGCCATCAATTCCAGCATTGAGCTCCGGAGCAAAAAAGAGCTTATCGAACGCTTTATTGAACAGGTTAACATCTCTACCAAGGTGGATGAGGATTGGCGCAAATTCGTTTCCGAGCAGAAAGAAGTTGATTTATCCGCGATCATCAATGAGGAAAAGCTGAAGCCAAAGGAAACGAGAAAATTCATCGACAACTCGTTCCGTGACGGCATACTAAAAACAACAGGCACCGACATCGATAGAATCATGCCGCCTGTGTCACGCTTTGGCGGCGGCCGCGCGGTCAAAAAGCAGGGTATTATCGATAAGCTGCTCAAATTCTTCGAAAAGTTTTTCGGGCTTGTGTGAGTGACAACATTAATGTACATGGGGTTTTCTTAAAACGACATTTATGATTTTAGGGAACCAAAACTATTATACTGAGCCAAGCCTAAATGGAACAAAAAAGCCAGCCGCTCCAAGCGATTACACTTGGACATAGCTGGTCTTTCTTGCCCCGCTTGAAGCTGTTCACTGTGAACGCTTCTTGGGCACCTCTTGATTATTCTTATTCCAGATAAAGCATAGGATCCACAGCTTTGTTATTGACACGCACTTCAAAGTGCAGGTGGGGGCCTGTGGAGCGGCCGCTAGAACCTACTTTGGCAATCCCCTGGCCTTTTTCTACAATATCTCCCTGACTGACCAGGTATTCAGAAAGATGTGCATAGAGTGTCTTATAGCCGTTCCCATGATCAAGGACCACTGTCTTGCCATATATGGAACGCCATCCTACCGAATCCACCCAGCCACTTCGAGCAGCATGGATCACTTCTCCCATATCCCCCGCAATATCCAGGCCGTGGTGAAATTCACCATCCCGCGGCCCGAAAACGGAGGTGATCCTCCCGGATAGCGGCCGGCTGAAAATTCGCCCTCTCTGTCCTGCCACCGGCTGTGCCTGCTCCATATTTGAAGCGATAATCAGCTCCTGTCCATCCCGAAGAGAGTCGGGGTCATGGATCCGGTTTGCCCTCGCCAACTGCTCCACACTCACCTGGTAGCGACGCGCCAGACTCCACAGTGTCTCTCCTCGAGCTACCCGGTGAGTTCTCACCTGTGTTTGAGAAGATAATACAAGAACCTGTCCGGACCTGATCAGATCTCCCTGGATGCCGTTGGCAGCTATGAGTTCCTTGAGCTCTATCCCAAATTTACGAGAAATACTCCACAGGGTATCTCCTGGTTGAACAGTGTATGTACTGCCACCTGTATCAAATTTTATTTCTTCCTTTGTTTCTTCCTTCCAGCAGGAGGCAAAACTATCTTCGGCAAAATAACCGGCCGCCTGGTGAAGGGGGCTCATCAACCCCACCAAAACCACCAAACAACAGATCAGAGCCATCCTCTTCTGCATTTTTTTCACCTCTCAAAAAACCACATATACTGCTATTTTTCCCTAATCTGCTGGAAGTTATTCACTTTTTGATTATCTGGGCCGGGCGGCCACTGGCTGCCAGCCACCCAGAACAAAAACAGAAGCCAGAAAAACCGGAAGTCGGAACATCACAATGGGACATGCTTTTTAATTTGGACCGCAACGCACCAAAGCAACGATTCGTTTCATGTACGGTATTTTTTGTTCAAACTGCCCACCTGAAATACGGAAGTCAAAGACCAGAGGTCGGAAGTCTGAGGGACACGGACATTGCCGCGGATCGTCGGACGGTTCTTTCGTCGAGCCTTTTCCGGCAAGAGGTGGGAACCGTCCCCGGGTCTTTCGCGGCTTTGTTTCAGCGCACCTCTTCAGGCTAGACACGAAAGTTTACCCGGTCTCAACGCACCATCAGGAGCATGCAATAGGAGGTAGAGTAGGCGGGGTCTCATGCCGCCTGGTAGCGTTTAGGTCAGGACAGTCCGTTATACTGCCCCTTTCGTCTGGCAGTGCCTTCAGTATCCCGGCCGTGCGCTACTGGCCTAGCACGTTCGTCATCCCTCACCCCTCATCGAACCGTACGTGCGCTATTAACGCATACGGCTCTCCGTAGTCATTATTCACGGAGCTCACGCAAAGATTTCTTAACCCTTGACAATCGTTAAATAGTTCACGAAATGAATTACGGGGTAGTAGGCAAGTT
>NZ_CDRZ01000060.1 GCF_000946815.1 Syntrophaceticus schinkii
TAGCCCAGCAGGAAGCGGTCTGGGTCCCACCTGGCTTAGGGAAGGGGCTGGGTGGCCACAGCAGGGGAAGCGTCTTATTTCCGGGTTTAGCCCCTGTAAGGCGCGCAGTGCTGGGGAGACCAAGAGGCAGTAGCCCACAAAACAGGCCATGGGTTTCCGGAAGGTCCGATGATCACCGGCTTGCCATCACTGACCCCGGCACCAGGCGTGACTGCCCGGCTTTACTTGATAGCCGAGAAAAACCGGCTCTGCACAGGTGCTGTCCAGGAGATCCCTGCCCTGGTCGTTGCTGCCGTCAGCTGTTCCCCCGATGGTAACCACCATATCAGCCTGCTGTAGCTGGGAGTGAAGTATTTTTTCAGGAGAGGACTGCGAAACCACAACTGATGGCAGACCGCCCTGAATGGTTACCAGTGAAGACAGGTGTGGGCCGTTACTGTCCCACATTTGGCCGGGGGTAAGGTCCTGATCATAGGGGATAACTTCTTTTCCCAGACTTAGTATTGCCACTTTAGGACGCCGAATCACCCTGATTTCCCGAAGGCCGAAGGCAGTAAGAATGGCGATCAGTCCCGGGGTGATTATGGTGCCGCTCCTGGCGATCACTGACCCGGACTTAATGTCCTCCCCCTGATTCCGGATGTTGTCAATGACAGGAAAATTATCAACAGTTATAGAATCCCCAATGATACGGACATCCTCCTGACGGATAACCACATCGGTGCCTTGTGGGACATAGCCTCCTGTTAGAACACCTGCTGCCTCACCCGGTTCTAAACTGAAGTCAGGAGCCTCATCTGCCTCCAAGATCTTTTTGATGGTAAATCTTTTATCTTTTGTTTCTGTTAAGGAAACAGCAAAACCGTCCATAGCTGCTTGCCGGTAAGGGGGAAGATCACGGGGGGCTATAATGTCTGCAGCAAGAATGCGCTTTACCGCCTCCATCGTGGGGAGGGCCTCACTCTCCAGTGGCATTATTTTGTCAACTAGTGCCTGGCGAGCATCCTCCATGGGTGGTCGCTCTAACATCATTTAACACCTCCTAAACAATACTATTTTACCAATAAGCCTGGAAAAAATTCCAGGCCAGGGGGAGATTCAGTGCTGCCTCCACAATATCTTTTCCATGAAGAAATTCTTCGAGCCATGAGTCGTGCCGGTGGCACCCCGATCACGGCAACCACCGGCACGGCAAGCACAGCTGCTTTAATAGATAGGAATACAGGTGACCTGTCAGCTAAATGAGCTTAAGTTCAGCCCAACTACTTTTTAACGGGTTAAACCGTATTTCTATCTACATAGTTTTTGGTTTATATATTCAGCTTCTCCATCTTTACCGCGCAGACCTTGTATTCACCTGTTTTGGTGATGGGGTCTATCGCATCACTGGTCAAGACGTTGGTGGGGCTCTCCGTATAGTGGAAAGACATCCAAACAACACCTGGCGGTACCTTGTCTGTTACCTGTACCTTGGTTGTGACCTCACCGCGCCGTGATGTCACCTTGACCTGGTCCCCGGTGACCACTCCCAGTCGTGAGGCATCTGCGGGGTTGACCTCTGCATGCTCCTCATTCCACAAGCTGTGGAGACCGGCAGAGTACGGTGTCGTAACATTATAGTGGAACAGGATCCTGCCGGTGGAAAGCAGTAAGGGGTATTCCTCACAGGGCAATTCCGCAGGAGGCACATGGTCGATCCCCTGGAAGAGCCCCTTGCCTCTTGTAAATGAAGCTCCGTGCAGGAATTTGGTACCCGGGTGATCCGCGGTTGGGCACGGCCACTGCAGTCCTTTGGCGTCAATGCGCTCAAAGCTCATTCCTGCATAGGATGGTGTGAGCGATGCCATTTCATCGAAGATCTCTTCCGCGGAATTGTAGTTCATCGGATAGCCCACCCTGGTGCTCATAGCCGCGATGGTCTGCCAGTCGGCGAGGCCTGGTAGCGGTTCAATGGCTTTTCGCACACGCTGGACGCGTCGTTCGGTGTTGGTGAAGGTTCCATCTTTTTCCGTAAAACTGGACCCCGGGAGCACAATATCAGCGTATTCTGCGGTTTCTGTGAGAAAGAGTTCTTGTACAACCAGGAACTCTAAATTCTCCAGACCGGATTTGATGTGGTTGGCGTTGGGATCAGTCAACACCGGGTTTTCACCCAAAATGTACATAGCCTTCAGCTCTCCGGAGTTGGCCTTATCGAACATTTCCGGAATCATCAGGCCAACTTGACCAGGCGGCATAGGGACTCCCCAGGCCTTCTCGAATTTCTCGCGCATTGCGTCATCGGTGACCTTCTGATAACCGGTGAAGACGTTGGGAAGCGCCCCCATATCACAGGCTCCCTGGACGTTGTTCTGCCCGCGCATCGGGTTGACACCTGTGCTCTCGCGGCCTAAATTCCCGGTGAGCATGGCCAGGTTGGCAGTGCTCATCACATTGAAGGTTCCGCAGACGTGCTCAGTGATTCCCAGGGTGTAGAAGAGCCCGGCTTTATCAGCCTGCGCGTAAAGGCGAGCCGCAGCAATGATATTTTTTGCTGGGACACCGGTGAGTTCTGATGCGTATTCCGGTGTATACTTTTCCACGGTTTCTTTCAGTGCGTCAAAGTTTTCAGTGCGCTCTTCAACAAATTTCTTGTCGTAGAGGTCTTCTTTGATGATCACGTGCATCATCCCATTGAGCAGTGGGATATCAGTGCCTGGGTTGAGCTGAAGCCAGATATCAGCCTCTTCCGCCAGTTCAGTGCGCCGCGGATCCGCAACAATCATTTTGGCCCCCGCTCTCTTGGCCTGTTTCATTTTATAACCGATGATGGGATGAGCTTCAGGAGCATTTGTTCCAATTAAGAACATAAGATCCGTATTCAGAATTTCATTGATCGAGTTTGTCATCGCGCCACTGCCGAATGATGTGGCCAGACCGGCCACAGTTGGCGCGTGTCAGGTACGGGCACAGTGGTCTACGCTGTTTGTGCCCATCGCCGCCCTTGTAAATTTTTGAACCAGGTAGTTTTCTTCATTTGTACACCTGGCTGAACTTAAAGCTGCAAAAGCGTTGCCCCCATATTTTTCCTTGATCTCATTTAAACGTGCAGCAATTGTATCAAAGGCCTCATCCCAGGAAATAGGTACAAACTCCCCATTCTTTTTAGCCAGGGGTGTTGTCAGGCGCTTGTCGCTGTATACATAATCCCAGCCAAAGCGGCCCTTGATGCAGAGTTGCTTTCCGTTGACCGGGCTGTCCGGGTTGGAGGCCACACCGGCGATTTTGCCGTCCTTGACCATCAGGTCGAAGTTGCACCCTGTGCCGCAGAAGGGGCAGGTGGTTCTAACCCTCTCATACTCCCATCTCCGGCCCTTACCGTGCATCTGCTTCTCTGTCAGGGCGCCTGTGGGACAAACCGCCACACAGTTGCCGCAGTAGACGCAGTCTGATTCAATTAAATCTGTATCACCGAAGGGAGCCACCTTGGTATTAAATCCGCGATAGTTGAAATCAATGATATCGCGGCAGGTCATCTCAGCACAGGCACGTATACATCTGCCGCAGAGAATGCATTTGTTGAGATCGCGGACGATGAAGGGGTTGCTCTCCTCGAGATCGTATTCATGTCGCTCGGCATCAATAAAGGAGGTTTCTGTTAAGCCATACTGGTAGCAGTACTCTGCCAGCATGCAGTCTCCCATTTTCTCACAGGTGAGGCATTCCAGCGGGTGGTTGGCAATGAGCAGTTCTAAAATGGTTTTGCGCGCCTCTATGATTTGGGGTGTGTCGGTACGCACCACCATGCCGTTTGTCACCATGGTGACACAGGATGCCGGCAGGTTGCGCATCCCTTCAACTTCCACAACACAAAGGCGACATGCCCCTACAGCACTAAGGTCCGGGTCATGGCAGAGCCGGGGAATGTGTATCCCGATTCTTTCCGCCGCATCCAAGACCGATATCCCGGCTGGAACCTCAACCTCCTTTCCGTCAATGGTCAATCTAACCATTTCCACTTCTATCCCTCCTTAGAAATCCTTTATAACTGGAAAGTTGACATACTCCCCGCTTTTTTGGTGGGGATGCACCCAGGGAACTTACAAGGTTACCTGCCTGTAAACGCCAGCCCATTTCAGATCCATTCATATAGATAGACGCTGATGACGCCAGGTTCAGGGCTGTGTCATTAACCCAAGGCAACCCTCCCAGGGCATATGTTTAACCGTCCGGGTACTTAGACATTTGTGATGGTGATTCTTTTCGATAAACCCCCGTCTCCCCCCAAGGCACCCGTGATTATCTTGAGCAAAAAAAGCCCCCGGGTTGTCTTTCCCACCGCCCGAGGGGAATGACAACCCAATAGATGGGGAAAAGGAATGCGAGAAATTGGTTTTTGAGGCCTAAAGAGCTGCGTCTCAAAAACCAACCCTGTCCAATCAAAAAGCAGCCAGTTATTATTAAAAAGTATACTTGGAAGTATGTTCAGAAGCGTATTTTGAAGTGTATTTGGAAGTATGCACTATACCTGTATATGGGTCCGCCCGCAGGGGGTCACCCTGAAAACAAATACTCAGATCATAATAAACATATCTCCGGTCAGACCGTAGGCATTCCCCCTTTACGAGCAGTGTGCCAACCTAAAACCAGGGTGCGGAAGTGCACCCCGGCAAGCAAACTCCGCCGTAATCTCCTTTCCGCACTGGGAGGTGCACCTGTTTCCAGGTACACCCTGTCGGTCCGACCGCCATGCCAGGTGCTGTTGTAAGACACATGTGCTACAGGACAGTGGACTCGGAGTAAATATTATTTTGTTTACTATATGTACTTAAAATAATTCGCCAATCATCGATAAAATCCTGCCTTGTGTTAGAAAAACTTTCGAATAACAAAGGATGCCAGCCGAGGCTGGCATCCTTTGTTGAAGCTAAAATCTTGCGACTTTAGCTGTGGGAGCATGTCGATTGCTGAGCAGTTCCACTGGCAGCGGTTCTTTTGCGGAAAAGAGACATCTTGGTGTCACCGAGGACCGCCGCATCCTCCTCATCATGAGTAACCAGGATAAAGGGGATCTGCCACTCCTGGTGAATTTTTCTCAGCTCAAAGCGCAGTGTGGACCTGATGTCCTTGTCCAGAGCACATAAGGGTTCATCTAAGAGGAGCAGTTCAGGCTGTGTCGCCAGAGCTCTGGCCAGGGCAACCCTTTGTTTTTCTCCTCCGGAAATTTGGCCCGGGTAGCGTTCTGCAAGATGCCCGATTCCAAATGAATGCAGGAGTTTCAGTGGATCCAGGAGAGATGAATTCCGGTGATCTTTTTTGATGCCGTAGGTAACATTTTGTTTTACAGTCAGATGGGGGAAGAGGGCATAATCCTGGAATACATAGCCGATATTCCTTTCCCTGGGAGGCAGGTTGATCTTCTCCTTGTCCGAAAAAAGGACACGCCCGTTCAGTTTGATAAATCCGGAAACAGGTTTCAAGAGTCCGGACAGGCACTGCAGAATAGTTGTTTTGCCGGATCCGGACGGGCCGCATAGCACCAGAATCTCCTGTTCTACATGGAGTGGCATTTCAATGTTAAATTGTCCGCGTTGAGCAGTAAAGTGTGCATCCAACATGTCAAATTACCTCTCCAGATATCTTCTCTGTCGCCTTGACCAGGTATTCACCCAAAGGATGACAAGAAAGCTGAAAATAGTAGTCAGCAGGACCAGGGTGCCTGCTGTGGCATTATCCCCCGCATCTACAGCAAAAAAGATGGCCAAGGGGATAGTCTGTGTTCTGCCGGGTATGTTGCCCGCTACCATCAGTGTGGCTCCAAATTCCCCCAGGGCGCGTGCAAAAGAAAGCACGATCCCGGAAACAATTCCAGGCCAGGCCAGGGGGAGAGTAATTGTAAAAAAGACACGCGGCTCTGTTGCTCCCAGTGTTCTGGCAGCCTCCTCCAGTGTTTGATCAACACTCTGAAAGGCTGCCTTGACGCTTTGGTACATCAAGGGAAAAGAGACCACAGATGAGGCAATAATCGCCGCGTACCAGGTAAAAATAAGTGTAACCCCAAAGCTGTCCAGGAGCTGTCCCAGGGGACTGTTCTTCCCAATGCACATCAGCAGGCCATATCCAACAACAGAAGGGGGCAGCACCAGAGGGAGTGTCAGTGCTGCCTCCACAATATCTTTTCCGTGAAACTCTACACGGGCCATCACTCGTGCCAGTGGAACCCCGATCACGGCAACCAACAGCACGGCAAGCACAGCTACTTTTAGAGATAGAAATACAGGGGACCAATCAGCTAAATGCACTTAAATACCGCCCAACTACTTCTTGATGGGTTGGAAACCGTATTTTTCAAATATCTTTGCCGCTTCTTTACCCTTCAAGAAGTCTGCAAATTTTGCGGTTTCTTCTTTGTTTTTGCTGCTTTTCAAAATAGCCATGGGGTAGATGATCGGTTTGTGAGAATCTTTAGGGGCAGCAGCAATTATCTTTACGGTTTTACCGGCGCCGATCACATCGGACCTGTAAACAAGTCCGGCATCCACATTGCCGGTTTCTACGTAAGTGAGTACCTGACGCACATCTTTAGCATACACGATTTTGGATTCCACTTTGCTCCATAGATCCAGGCTTGTTAAGGCCTCTTTAGCGTACTTTCCGGCAGGTACTGATTCCGGTTGTCCAATGCTCATCTGGGTAATGTCTTTTTCAGCCAGTCCGTTAAAGTCCTTCAGCTTACTGTCCTCTTTGGCAATCAGTACAAGCTCATTGTTCAGCAGATCGTAGCGGGAGTTCTTGTCGATCAAGTCTTTTTCCTCCAGGGCATCCATCTGTTTGACTCCTGCGGAAATAAACAGGTCAGAGGGTGCTCCCTCTTCGATTTGTTTCTGCAGTGCGCCTGATGATCCATAACTGTAATCAATGGTTACATGGGAATTTTTTTTCGTATAAAGTTCCTTAAGTTCTTTGGATGCGTCTGTGAGGCTGGCAGCCGCAGAGACTGTTAGCTTAACCGGGTCTTTTTCGGTAGCAGTTTTATCAGTGTCGCCATTGCCGCAGCCCAGCAGTGCCGCGGTTAGAAAGAGCATACAAACAAGCAGACATAGAATCTTTTTTTTTCATTTTCATCCTCCCTTATCCCTCATTTTAATAGCGGGCAGTTCTCGCTGCCCATAATAGGGTCATGTCTTATGCATTTAACCTCTCCATCCTCACTGCATAGACCGTATATCTCTCCTGTTTTGGTGATCGGGTCCACAGCATAACTTGTTAAGATGTTGGACAACTCCGGTCAGGCCGAAGACATTTCCCTTTTATGAGTGAGTCAAAATAAAAAACGGGGTGCGAAAAGTACACCCCGGCTGACAGCCGTAATCTCCTTTCCGCACTGGGAGGCGTATCCGTTTCCGGATGCACCCTGTCGGCCCGACCGCCATAGCAACTGCCACAGGACAGTGGACTTCGGAGTATATTCTGTTCGATTATTAAACAATTCTCCAACCCAGGAGAAATTCCTTCCTTGTGTTGTAAAAACTTTTGGAGATTCGTTTGCGCTGGCTCCGCGAATAACGATTTTATAGATGGGCACAATACAGGAAGAAGATGGGAAACGGGGTGCCTTTGTGTGAAAAAAACAGTTATCCCGCTTTTATTTTTGAGTGCAGTATTGGTTTTGCTTTTTTTGGGGAAAACAAGCGCCATAGAACCCCTTGTCATTGACAAAATGTCTATGTTAATGACAGCAGGCGGGGTGCAGGTGGAGGGCTATTACCTGGAGGGGTGGGCTCTTTTGCGGGAGTCTGGGGAACCTGCTGAGGTATGGGAAAAGAAAAAAATTGGGGAGAAGTTGGGGCTTGTTGATGCCTCAAAGCGAAGTATCCCCACCGGTTGGGGGGACCGTCTGCAGGTAGAGCGTATAGACCGGGATTGTCAGGCAAGAGTTATGGTGCAAAAAATGAAAGGGATATCTGAAGATAATCCAACATATATTTCCATAAAGTATGCTGTTGCCGGCAGCACACAGGAAAGCCTTTCCCAGGAGAAAAAAATCAGAGAATCCCTTGCTTCTTTGGGGAAGAACCACGGCATCTATCTGGCTGTCAAAGGCAAGATTGCCGCTGATTTGGATGAAGAAGCACAGCTGGCCTGGGGAAAGGCAGTTTTTCGGGGCTTTGGGGCCAGGATAACAGACACTCTGCGCACCGATAAATACACCAGTATTACAGGGTACAGCCCTGTGTTGCCAGATGTGGCAGTTGTCGGTGGAGGGAAAATCAATCTTAACCTATCAATGGTGCGTAAAGAACAGGGAATACATGTCCTCCTGGGAACACCATTAATTACCTGTGAATACTAGAAGATTCTGGCAGGTATCAAGCTATTAAGACAGAATTAATAACAGCATGATTGCCATCCATTCCGCTGGCTTATTTTTCATGGATTTCCGGTTAGATCACCGTTGATGCCCACTTAAGAGGTGACACCATCAGGGGATGAAAGGCTGCTTACCCCGCTGAGTTGCCTCAGATCTACGGGGTTCATTAGTTTCCTTTTTTGTCTGGGCTTTTTTGAAGTGTTCAAACTGCTCTCTGATATAGGGGTTTTCTGCCAGGAATTGATTGAAGGAGCCTAAGAGTTGAAGTGTATGAAGGCTGATGTTATGCTCGATCAGCTCCGTTTCTACCAGGAGATTCTCTCCCACCCCCAGGAACTTAAGAAATTTTTCCACAGTGTTATGTCTTTCCAATAAAAACTGGCCTATTTCCTTCCCACTCTCGGTGAGAAAAACAATCCCGTACTTCTTATAGTGGAGCAGCCCCAGTCCGGTGAGTTTTTGAACCATTTTTGTTGCTGAAGGTGCCCGCACATTGAGGAGCGCGGAGAGGGTGGTGATGCGAATATAGCCATCTTTTAGACTCGCCCGGTAGATCATTTCCAGGTAGTCTTCCATTGCCGGGGTAAGGGTCTTTTTCTTTTGTTCCAGCAGTTGGTAGCCGCGCACCGTATGAAAACTTTTCTTCATCTTGATCACCGCCTTGCTTATGTATATTCACCTGCTTTCTCCAACTATGCACAGATGAAGTTCCTCTGAGCCTGCAGGTTCTTGATGTTCTCATGTTTTTGGGTTATCCACATTGGGGATAACCCAGTGGATAACCCCTGAAAACAGTGTGAAAAAACCGTGGACAGTCTGGGCAGTCGTGAGCAGTCAGACGTGAGAACTGTCCTTGTTTTGTCCTAATGTGAATAACCTTGGGGAAAAACCCTTGACAAGGTGTGAAAATATTGTATACAAACTGTGGGGTCAGGCTTATTAGTGGTTAGTCGTTAGTCGTTAGTCGTTGAAAAAAAAATGTTGGGTGTGAAAAAACTGTTGGCAATATGTATAGACAAGTCCACCTAAAAGGTGCCAGGCACCCGGGAGGGCTAAAAGGTGCCATACCTTAGTGGTTAGTCATTAGTCTTTGGAAAAAGACGTTGTTCTGCTGGATAAAAACAGACCATAAGAAATGGATGGGTGTGGAAAACAAGGATGTCGGAAGTCAGAAAAAAGATGGCCTTTTTAGAGGTACATTTGCTTTGCAGCTAGCAGCAACAAAGGACTAAGGGCAAATCACACTGTAGGGTACTTTGTAACAATAAAGTATCGTTGCCTACGGGTGGATGGGGTATTGACAGCGTTCTAAGGATCATTTATTATAATAGTGTACTAGGTAGAATAGGACACATAATACACATGAGACACTATCAGATTCAAGGAGGGAGGGAGCGGGTTGTGGTTCGATATTGATCAAAGGTCGAGTACTCCCATCTACCAGCAGCTTGTGGAGGGGGTTAAGCAGGCGGTTGCACGGGGTATTCTCATCCAGGGAGAAAAACTTCCTTCTGTGCGGGAGTTAGCTGCCCGCATCACTATCAATCCCAATACCATTGCTAAAGCTTATCAGGAACTGGAGCGGGAGGGAGTTATTGAAACCTTAAGGGGAAGGGGCACCTTTGTGGCTGTCCAGGAGATCAAAGCCAGTGAGGGAGAGAAAAAAAGAGTGATATGTGAGAATGGCGGAAAAAATCCTGGTGGAGGCCTATTATCTGGGCCTCACCCAGGATGAATTGGTTGGATATTGCTGGGAGAAACGGTGAAGGATTGGTATCGGGAAAGGAGTGAGGAAAAATGGAACCAATGGGGTCACACTGGAAACCACAGGTTTGACCAAGGTTTTTAATAGGGAGACAGCTGTAGATGACTGCAGCCTGCAGGTGCCGGAGGGGTCTGTATTTGGGCTGATGGGTCCCAATGGGGCCGGAAAGACAACGCTGATCAAGATGCTGATGGGGGCACTCTTGCCTACGGCGGGAAGTGGGCGAATGCTGGGAAGGGATATTTCTGACCCTACAGGTGAAGTAAGACAGGAGATTGGTTATGTGGCAGACACACAGCAGATGTACCCTCATTTCAAAGTTGAGGAGATCTTGAAATTTTGTTCTATGGTTTACCGCAGTTGGGATGAGCAGCGCTGCCGGACGCTTTTGAAAAGCTTTGGGCTTCCACAAGAAAAACAGGTGCGCTCTCTTTCCAAGGGGATGAAAACTCAGCTTGGGCTGATTATCGCACTATCTGTGCGCCCGCGGCTATTAATTCTGGATGAGCCGGCCAGCGGCCTTGACCCGGTGCTCCACCACCACTTCATGCAGCTGCTCATGCAGGAACAGCCAGGGAAGGAACCACTGTCTTTTTCGCCACCCACAATCTTTATGACCTGGAGCGCACCGCGGAGCAGGTAGCGGTGATCATGAAGGGAAAAATCCTGTTCAGCAAACCACTTGATGAACTGAAATCATCATCCCGCAAGATTCAGGTGGTTTTCCCGGAGGGGATACCGGAGCAGGCCAGGAAGATACCGGGGGTGCTGCGGGTAGAGGAGCAGGGAAGGGTTTATTCCCTCATAACAGGCAGCAATTTTGGGGATGTTCTGGAAAGGGTTAAGGGCTTCAATCCTGTTCACCTGGAGGTCCTGGACCTTGACCTGGAGGATATCTTTATCAATGTTATGGCAAAGGAGGGCTATACTCATGAGAGCCTGTTTTTGGAATAAAGCAGCTTTCACAATATTTATGAATGTCGGGCAATACCTGACACTTCCCCATTATATCCTCAATTACCATGACTATGTTATACAGGCTGCCTTGCTTGTTCCCGCACTGCTCCTGGCAACTTTTCTGTTCTTCTTTCTTGGTATAGCCCTTTTCGAGCGTAACCCCCTGGAGCGCAGCGGACAGCTATTGGTGTTCGGTGATACGAGAAAGGTGATTCAGGTTGTGGCTTCCCTATTTATCGCTGTTGTTGTTACCATTGCTGTTGGAGAGTTCTTTACAACTCTGAGAGGTTTCACTCTATTGCTGGTTTTGCTCGGGGCTTATTTCCTCTGTTCAGGATTTATAAAATGGAGATGTGGAGATGGGGTCAGGCTTGAGTAATTTACTTATTTTTCCCGTTATTCTCAACAGAGATTTGGAGAACTGTCCGCGCGGTCTTGGTGGTTTGCCAGCCGCGGGGACGGTTCCTGTGGCAGGTCTGCCCGCCGCGGGAAGATCCTCTTGGCAGGTCTGTATAGATAATTCCACCTAAAAAGTGCATAAACCAGCCAAAGGAACCGTCCCCTCGGCAGGTCTGTATAGATAACCCCACCTAAAAGTTGCACGGACCAGCCAAAGGCACCGTCCCCGCGGTTGGCGTTCCCCTGGATGGTCTAATCCACTGTTCTACCTAACCCCTCTTTTACATAAATATGGAAGGAGGGGTTAGGTATCCTGTATCTAATATGCTTATGATGTTCCTGGAAAGTGGGGTTAAAGTATGCGAAACAGATTCAGGGGTTACCGCTGGCTGGGCTATGTGGTTGTTGTCCTAATACTGGTAGTGATCGGTCTTCCGGCTCTTTTGGTGCGCGGGTGCAGTTGGGAAAGCAGGGAGCCCATAGGTGAAGAGGATGGTGAGCCGCAGGTGAAGTTGCAGCTGCAGGTGTCAGCAGGGCAGGTTGAAAGCATGCCTTTGGAACAGTATATCATTGGTGTTGTTGCAGGGGAGATGCCCGTTTCCTTCCATCAAGAGGCCTTGAAGGCACAGGCGGTGGCGGCACGCACCTATACACTGCTGCGCTTAAACAGAGAATCCCAGGATGAAAAACACCCTGCTGCACATCTCTGTGCCGACCCCGCCCACTGCCAGGCCTGGATAGATGCAGCAGAAATGCGCAAACGCTGGGGTTGGCACTTCCGTGCCAATTACAATAAGATTGCCACGGCAGTCAAAGAAACCAGGGGACAGGTATTGACCTATGATGGTGAACTGATCGATCCCGTCTATCATGCCAGCGTGGTGGGGGGAGGGGCACCGAGGATGCACGTGAGGTGTGGGGGCATGAGGTACCGTATTTGAAAAGTGTTCGCTGTACCTTTGACCCCCCTGACAGACAGGAACCTGTGGTCACCCGATTATCTTTACAGGACTTAATTTCACGGTTGGGGATCAGTGAACAATCTGTTCCTGCAGCCGCCGGTTCCGGCAAGGTAGTGGAGATCCAGGAACACACAGAAAGCGGGCGGGTAAAGAGTGTCAAGGTGGGTTCTCAAATCTGCCAGGGGGTTGATCTGCGCAAAGAGTTGGGGTTGCGTTCCACGGATTTTATGGTGACCAGCTCAGGCAAGGAGATCGTCTTTACCACTAAAGGATATGGGCACGCGGTGGGGATGTGCCAGTACGGGGCAGATGGGCTCGCCAAACGCGGCGCGAAATACAACCAGATCCTTGCCCATTATTACAAGGGAACGAAACTGGAAAAAAGGTAGTGTGACACGAGAGCGGCAGATTGTGTGATTTGGTAGCCCCCCAGGTTTGCCGGTTGTCGCAGGAAAGGAATAACAAGTTTTAATAGCCAGACTCCAGTTCTAAAATGGATTAAGAGAATCGCCCCAGAATCGCCCCTTTGATCCATCCCTCTGATCCAGCAGTAAGTAAATTACTCAAGCCTGACCCCAAAGGTAGTTGATCCACAAGTTACCGTACCCTCCTGCTAGTCTTTTTCCTCTGCTCGATGGATATAAATGTACTGAAACTTAAAGGACGGGGGAGCAGAGTGCAGGAGTACATCCGCCGCCGGGT
>NZ_CDRZ01000061.1 GCF_000946815.1 Syntrophaceticus schinkii
CCCTCTACGATGCACAGCAAAGGGGCAGTGATGTGGTTGAGGACAAAGATATCGGGCGTATTCTTGCTGATATGGAAAGGCAGCGTGGCACAGCGGGGTAAGGTAATTAAAGGGTAAGGATCCTCTCAGTATCCATGACAGGTTTGGTTTGGGTGCTGGGGGGATCTCTACATTATCCACACTATGCACACTGACTGGCATTATCTAGCTAGACTTTGATTGGCACCTGAATTCTCAACTTTATGGCAGACTGTCGCTATAATTCTTCCGTTATTGGCGGTGAGAATTGCAGCGTCAAATTGAGTGAGAGGCAACATTATCTGCTAACAAGTCATTTTCAAAAACGAGTTTGAAGATAGCATATGTAAATGTAACGTAGATCGTTTTCATATTGTACCTTACTTCACTCAACTTTCGCACTAAAATAATACCCTTAAACCCTTGATATATCTGAACTTTGGTAACAAAAACACCCCTCAATCTGGTAAAATATAGAAGTATGCAAAACCCCATTATACCAAGGAAAGAAGGGTGCTCTTGTGACTTCTATCTTACCAGAAAACATTACCGATGAAAATAGGTCAGCCAATTATGTTGCAAACTTTTTCAAAGAACACAAGATAGGTCAAATACTCGTGAAATCGAATTTCAAAAAGCAAAAGGGTTTTTCTTGCAAAGAATTATTGCAGTTTCTTGTGACCTTAGTTTTTTTAGGCAAAAACCTGTACCGCTATCTGGATATCAATACCGGCACAGCCCCCTTTCAAAAAGACGCTGTCTACCGGTTTCTAAACGAGTGCCACTATAACTGGCGCAAGTTTTTGCTGTTTTTGAGTTCCCAAATCATTCGCAGCCGTATCGTTCCGCAACTGTCGGCATCGGACAGCTTGAAGGCGGCGAACAGGTATCTGCCAAAATCGTGTTTGTTAGAGACCGGAGAACCAATAAGAAATGGTTGGCGCTCCTTACCACAGACACCGAACTGCCGGATGAAGAGGTAGTTCGCATCTACGGCAAACGATGGAGTATTGAGGTTTTCTTCAAGATGTCCAAGTCATACCTGAAACTTGCCAAAGAGTTTCAGGGGCGTTCATACGATTCCATGGTAGCGAGTACAGCTATCGTGTTCATCGGATACATCATGCTTTCCCTTGAAAGCCGAAACGGTGAAGACCTGAGAACCATCGGCCAATTGTTCTACATCTGCTGTGATGAGCTCAAGGACATTAGCCTGGCAGAAGCGCTCCAGAAACTTCTCACCCTGTTAGAGCGGTTCCTAGGCGAGCAGCTGCAACTGGCTGAGCAGGAGATCCGCAGGTTGATTGACTACTTAATCGGCAATTTACCCTCGTTTTTCAAAGAACGACTGGCTATTTGTTGCTGCGAAAGTTGAGTTACTTCACTTTCACTTAATTTCAATTAGCGACATAACGGGTTCAGAATGATTCGTATTGAGTTTATGATAGATTTTGCTGTAATGATATTTATAAATTTCTGCGGAAATACATAAGCTTTTTTTTTCGGAAATATCTGATATACCAAGTTCTCTGAACGGCAAAGACGCTTGGATAATAAGCATATGCCCGCATGGGAAACAGGAAACAAGAAAAGTTGTCCCTATTTCTTGACATATGGCGCCAAGCGTATGCCTCTTTGTAAGCTCCTTCCAGGATTTTCTTTACAGCCGAAACGAAAAAATAGTATAGTCCGTCGTGCATTTCAATATTTGGCTAATCCTGCGGACAATAGGCAATATATTCCGGCATATTCTGATGAGCTTTAACAAGAATGTATGTCCCCAGTTTATGTTTGTTCATAATTCGTATGACTTCTTCTACTGAATCATGTGTATCAGTGAAAAAGCTATTTATTTCCTTAAAATCGGTTCTTACAAGTTTGAGAACCGCAAAAAATTCATCTGTCATTTATTCTCCTTTTTCCTTGTGTTTTTTATCTTCAGTACTCTAGTACAGGGTTTATTGGCTTTCTGTTATAAATTTCAGAGTTTAGTTCGATGAGTTAAGTTAAGGTATTTGAATTGATGTACCATCAGTCCCAACAATCTTTATGCCATTTTTTTCATCAGAGCCAACTTCAACCGTAATATCGAATGTCTCTGATTGTTGCATTGCGTTTGTATCAGGAACTAAATTAATAACAACGGTTCCTGTGCCACCTCCTGTTGGCCTATAACTGCGGTCTCTTCCTATTTCTACAGACTTTTGCCATTTGTATCTATCAGAAGCAGTAAACCATGTTGACACATAGTCTGCAGGTATGGCCTGAGCTTTATTTTCAGGATAACTGCTGCTGATACTGGAAACATTCCATTTCTTAGGTATATAGAAAGCTACCCCGCCCCAATCATCCGGGTCTATCTCAATCCTGGCAACAATCTGTATATGTTCAGGAACTCCTTCGGTCCCTTTAACAAATATCGTTCCTTTTGCCGATGTTTTCAGTGTAGTTGAATTTGAATTTACGCTGAAATCCTTGACTTGAATTATCTTTTCGTTTGCTATTATCATATCTGCAGAAATATTGCTTTGATGACATCCGGAAAGAAGTATAGTAATCATTGATATAATCAATACGGTAAGCAATATATATATGGCTTTTATTTTTATATTTAACTCTCTACCATAAGCATAATCTTGCATAAAATCATACTCCGTATATACTTTATTTTCCGTGGTGGTTTAATCATGTTGCTATTTTACCAGATAAGTGGGTAGGATGTACCGCCCTGTGTACACGCCACCCCGGCCTAATCCCACATACAGGCTGTCTTTTTTGTAACGAATACTATTGTTTATATTGAGAAGGCGGAGCTTCTTTTAAAATATCGATCCATAGTTCCTTCCATAATAAATTAATAGCTTTTGAGTCATCTTCGTTAACTGATTGTACCCTGTTTAAAAGGTCGTTCAAAAGCCCCTGTTCTGTCTCATTTTTTCGGATTATATTAAGGTTTTCTTCAAATATTTTGCCCAGGCTCAGGTACTTTGAGAATCCGTAGTCCTCCAGCTTCGTTAAATTCCACATCTTCAATCTGGATAACAGTATCATGGTATCCCAATCCCTGTATTACAAAATACATACTCGATTCCATTTTGCCAATGAGCTGTATTATCAACATCGTTTTTTATGTTTCCGTATTTGATAGCAATTCCATCTAACCTACTGGAAAGGCTATTGGGTAAATTATTTTCAGCCCATATATCTTGAGCTGTGATTCTTCCGAGAGCATCCGTTACGGGGATAATTTCTATACGTTGCTGAAAAACTGAACGTTCAAGGATAAGCTGTAATGTTTCTCCCCTTGAGATCCGTGGTTGTTTACTGCTATTATTTTTTAATCCCTTTTCACCCATTAAAATACAGCCACTCTTTCACACATTTAGCGCTAACAAAGTCCAGGCAAGGTATAAAATTATATGCTCACGATTAATACTTGTTAAGTTATGTTGGTTAATATTAGCATTGTTATTGTACTACTAATAATATGTAATAAATGTCGATATATGTAGTTTAAATTATATTTTTTGCTAAACTACTACTGCATTTAAGATAATGCCCCCTGAAGTAGGAATGAGTAGTGAAGAGTAAGAAATATTGGATATACTTGAGCGGGCAAAGTGCTGGAGTGCTTGGAAAGGCTTTTAAGTGGAAAATCATAGAAGATATAAAATATCAATGATTTACGTTACGACCCGGGTTACCTGAAAATCAAAGGCGATATTGAATTCCCTGAGGAAGTTATTGTCGCTTTGTTTTTCCAGTCATTATTTTCCCAGGGCCCATAGAGTTCGATACTATCTACCCCTTCAAATACGAGCTTTTCCGGTTTCAGTCTGTCCGGGGTGAAATAACTTCTATCATCCAACGAAACTTATCCCCGGGGTATAGCCATCCAGTGCCAGATATGCCCCTATGATCCGGTGATTGTCAGCTAAAAAGTACGCATAGGTTTTGCCCTCCCCGCTTTGGGAGCGCTCTTGAAGGGGATATTTCAGCAGTTTAACCTCTTGACCGCGGTAATCCTGGATATTAAGGCCGATTTTTTGAGATGCGGAGTGTATAAGTACCATTTGCAGGTCACCGGAGTCTGCTGGCAGTTTAACTTGACTGCTTTCGTTGTAATAACCTCTGTCTTTTGCAGTTTATTATACTCGATAATGTAAAGGAATGGTAGGGTATCCCAGGAACATTGCTATGCATATCTACACGGGATTGTTAAATAACTAGCCGGACTGGCACGTTTATTGCTTTAATATTATAGCTAAGAGTGATCTTGATCTTAATTTTTCTAAGCTAAACGGGGTAAATGGTTATTGTTTAATAAAAAAAGGGGTTGGAAAAGCTGAATAGTGGCTGACAATATGCAAAAAAATGATATAAATGAGTTTCAGTATATTTGTAATGAATTAGATACCCATGCACTTGCAGTAGTACCATGCTGAATAGATTTGTGATGCAATATGACAGCAGGTGATGTAAAGATGATATTGCAATAATACATAACAATCAAAGGAGAGGTAAGCCTTGGATGTAAAAGAGGTTTATGGTGCGGTTCTTGATTTGGATGTCAATCAAGTTTTGGAATTAGTTAATAATGAAATAAGTAACGGTACAGATGTTTTAACTATTTTAAATGACGGTTTAATTGCTGCGCTAGATGAAGTGGGCAAGCGCTTTAGCGAAGGCCAGTTTTTTGTCCCTGAAATGTTGATGGCGGCAAAAGCTGTACAATCTGCTGTTGATGAAATGAAGCCCTATTTAATGAAAAAAGATATTCCGAGTAAAGGGACGATTGTTATCGGTACAGTAGCGGGTGATTTGCATGATATTGGAAAAAACCTGGTATCTTTGATGTTGGAAGGTGCAGGCTATAAAGTTATTGACTTGGGAATTAATGTGGATACGGAAACATTTATCACAAGCATCAGAGAAAATAAAGCAGATATTGTTGCTTTATCGGCCCTATTAACAACAACAATGCCTGCTATGGAAAAAACAGTTAAAGCAATCCGTAAAGATGGTTTGAATGTGAAGATTATGGTCGGCGGAGCGCCGGTTACTGCAGAATTTGCCAGGAAAATTGGGGCTGACGGTTACAGTAAGGATGCACCTGGGGCGGGAGCGACCAAGCTAGGTCGTGACACTTAGTGGGTGGGAATCCCACCGGGCAAGGTTTAGCCAACCACCCGTAGCCAGCCTTGGAGCATAGCTGGTAACAGCTATGTTTAAGCGTAGGCAGGCGAGACAGCGGGCCGAAAGCCGCAAGGTTGAAGGGATTGAGCTTCGAAATAGTG
>NZ_CDRZ01000062.1 GCF_000946815.1 Syntrophaceticus schinkii
AATGTTGTTCAACATAATGCCGAGCTTCTGGCGGGTGTTATTTCTACCCAACTAATGAAGCCTGGTTGTCGGGTAATCATGTCGCCCCGGTGCTGGAGGTGCTATGGATATGAGATCCGGGGTTGGCGCTTTGGGCGAATGCCGGAAATGGGAATTGGTGGAGCCCTATCGATACAACTGGCAAAACACTATGGTATTGCCCGGGGTGCGGGCTGGCTATACTGGTGCTTCCAAGGCTCCTGATGCCCAGAGCGGCTTTGAACACATTTACAATGCCCTCCTTCCCGCTTTGATCGGTATCGATTTTTGCGGCACTGCGGGTATTGTGGACAATGCTTTGGTGGCTAGCTATGAAAATCTAGTTATAGACAACGAACTTTCATCGATTATTCAACATACAGTTAGGGGGCTGGATGGTTGATGAGGACAAGATGGCTGTACATGTCATTGAAGAAGTGATCGAAAAAGAGATTAACTTCCTCGAACATAAACACACTAGAAAGCATCTACGCGCTGGCGAACTCTGGAAACCGATTATCTCTCAGCGTCAAACCTTTGAGGAATGGGAAGCAAAGGGTTGCCGAAGATTCGAAAATGTTGCCAGAGATCGGGCTAAAGAATTGCTTGCAGTTCACGAAGTTGAGCCACTAAGTCCAGAAGTTGATGCAGAACTCGACAAGATAATAGCCAGTGCTCAAAAAACACTTGCTGAGTAGCGACAGAATGAACCGTAACTCGAGCTTTGATAAACACTACCTCGAATTTTGCCAAATATTATCTGTTGCAAAGAACATTGTTTAGGAGGATAGAATAATGCTTGTTGTAGGTGAACTGATTAATGCTAGTCGCAAAGACATTGCCGCGGCTATTGAGGCTCAAAATAAAGAAGAGATTAAAAAGGTTGCCAGTGACCAAGTACAAGCCGGAGCTGATTTCGTTGATGTGAACGCAGGGGTTTTTGTGGGTCAGGAGGCTGACTATCTACAGTGGCTTGTAGAGACCGTACAAGACGCGGTTGATACACCATGCTGTATTGACAGCCCTGACCCGGTAGCTATAGAAAAGGCTCTTGCTGTTCACAAAGGGACGGCCATGATTAACTCCATTTCCCTGGAAAAGGAAAGATACGAGGCTTTGCTGCCTTTGGTTACGGGTACAGATTTGAAGATTGTGGCTCTTTGTATGAGTGATGAGGGGATGCCTGAGACCTGTGATGAGAGGGTGAAGATTGCTGACAAACTGATCAACAGCCTTATCCAGAAAAATGTTTCTATCGGTAGCATTTACGTAGATCCCCTAGTACAGCCCATATCAACTAATAGTACTTTTGGTTTGGAATTTCTAAACGCCATTCAAAAAATAATGACGAGCTTTCCGGGTGTTCATACAATTTGCGGTCTTTCCAACATTTCTTATGGTTTGCCACTGCGCAAGCATATTAACCAGAACTTTGCGGTGATGGCTATCGCCAAGGGGTTAGATGGTTTGATCATAAATCCGCTGGACAAGCGGATGATGGCTAATATTATTGCAGCTGAGACAATGGCGGGTCGGGATAATTATTGCATGAATTACTTGAAGGCATATCGCAACAAGAAGTTTGAGTTTTGATTGGTTACAGGATGATATAGCTTATCATGGTAACCCCCTTAAGCCGAATTCGCGTTGGGCTTGGGGGGTTCTGTTTTCATCTAACGGTTAGGCCGTTTCGTTCTTCACCGATCAGCAATCCTTTAGACTGTGGCAGGGATTGGGCCTCACTAATTGTTCCACAGTGTGAACCTGCCGGCATCACATGGAAAGAAATGGATGACTGTAAACACCAGGAAAAACTGATAGGTTTGATGGCCAAATAAGTGTCAGGATTTGTGAAAAACACTAATGTAAGTTTGATTAAGATGTAGATTATGAGAACCGCTTCCGTGATCCACGTTATGGCAACTCCTGTTCTGGGCTTGATGTTTTGGCATGGTTTATGCATTAATTTAGGAATGGATACAAGTTTAACAACGAAGAATAAGCTAATGTAGATGTTCGTTTCCTCTATTATGACACCACCTGAGGATGAAAGCAGAGACGATATCAGGGGATGTTAAAATACCTTTCGTTACCTTACTAAGTCTTAAATGTAAATAATGAGTCATAAACAACTTATTCAAGGGCACCGGCAACTTCAGAAAGAAAGAAAGATGATGATGAAGTTACGTCATGTCTTGCAGAAAGCGGAGTGCGGTGAACCTTTGTCCTCTCATGAATTGCAATTTCTTCTCGGATTGAGCAAACTGGATGAGTTGAACCAGTTTTTGAACTGGCATGCAGATTGAGAGACAGGTATTTTTAAAACAAGGTTTTCTAGTATGGTTTTATCTGCTTCTCTACATGGTGTCGTAATGACTGCACCTTTTGCTTACTACAGAAAATCCAATATACACCCCAACAGATACCGCAAATCGAAGATAGAAGTACTTGAGGCAGCTAAAAGAGCGGCAGAATCAGGGGTGCATTTTATTGACTTGACTCTAGGGGAAGACCCCTTTTACTATAAACGGCCTGGTTTTGGTTCTCTAGTCAAATTGGTTAAGGTATGGTTGTGGCGGGAGGGAAGCTGCAGGGGGCAGAGGTTGCTTATTTGGCGCGTCAAGCGGGGTGGAGTGTCCTCTTGGTTGACAGAAATATCTCTGCCCCAGCGGGGGTATCTGTGATGAGTTCTGCTGACTGGATATACTCCTGGAGCCCGACAAACTGGTACGCTGGTACGTATGATCAGAGATGACTTGATCATTCCAGCTATCTAAGATGAAGCAGTTATAGAACCGGATTTAAAAAGAGCACCAGCGACACACCGCAATATTATAGATGCAACTCCTCTGGGAGATTTTAGGGACTTCCAGCCATAATAATTTTTATATAAGTAATATTTCAAAGTATATACACAATAGTAAACCACAATCCGCAAAAAGCGCAAAAACCAACATAGAATAACTGCAACCCAACATCCAGCCACTTTATTTCATTCAGCCATTGGTTACTTTTAGATTTGCCCTGGAGTTTAGGATCATGAGCGTCGGGGTTTTATATTCTCATTATCGCTGCTCCTGTCCGAAGGCCGACAATTGTACTAGTAGACCTCGATGTTAGATTGCAAAGACAGAGAGGATGGACGATGTGTACAACCTACCTTGCCTCAACAAACAACGAGCAGGTTATGTAGATAACAAGGGGGTGAGAGAGAATTGGATAAGGATGGCCTACAAAAAATACTTGAAGCATCTTTTGATGAGATCTTTGTGGTAGACAGCGAAGGAGTTGTTATTTATGTAAACAAAGCATGTGAACGACATTATGGTTTAAAGGCTTCCGAGTTCATAGGAAAATCATCCTATGAACTGGCAGCTAAGGGATTTTGGTTTCCATCTGTTACTCCCCAGATTTTGAGGGATAAAAAGAGAATAAGCTTAATTCAGGAAACATTAATCGGTGTAAAACTATTAGTAACGGCTACTCCAGTTCTTGATGAAAAGGGTGATGTCTCTATGATCGTTATGAATGCCCGGGATGTTACAGAGTTGGAGAAGCTGAAAAAGGAACTAGATAATATCACCAATCTGGCTAAAAGGTACAAAACAGAAGCTGAGGAATTTCGCAAAAAGGAACTTGATACTAGTGATTTTATTATTTGCAGCCAGAAAATGAATGATGCTTTTGAAGTTGCTAAGCGTGTAGCAACTGTTGACTCAAATATCCTGATATTGGGTGAATCGGGTACAGGAAAGAGTTACCTGGCAAAATATATTCATAAGATGAGTAAGAGATGTAAATGCCCTTTTGTTACACTTAATTGCGCATCTATTCCTGAGCAATTATTTGAGTCGGAACTGTTTGGTTATACCTCTGGTGCTTTTACTGGAGCGAGTAAATCCGGAAAACCTGGTCTAATTGAGCTAGCAGAAACAGGTACCCTTTTTCTTGACGAAATTGCCGAAATTCCTGTCGGGCTTCAGGCCAAACTTCTAGAAGTAATAGAGGAACGCCGTTTTATTAAAGTAGGGGGCAAAGAGGCTAAAACTGTTGATGTAAGAATTTTGGCTGCAACGAACCGTGATCTTAAAGCCCTTGTAGATAAGGGCTTATTTAGAGATGATTTGTATTATAGACTAAATGTGATTGAAATTACGATTCCACCGCTGAGGGAGAGACAGGATGATATTCTACCATTGGTTAATTACTATATTGATAAATATAATAAAAAATACGGCTGCAAAAAATATTTTTCTAGGGGTTCCTTAGATATATTACTTTCCTATTCATGGCCAGGGAATGTTAGGGAGTTATCTCATGTTATTGAAAGGTTGGTTGTGATTGTTCCTGATGATGTAATTAAACCACATCGTGTTTCACATCTTTCAAGTGAGTATGATGTAAGTCTCGAACATGACCGTTTTCCTTCGTGTGCACAACTTGTACCTCTTGAAGATGCTCTTAAAAAAGTCGAAAAAGAAATTGTGATAACGGCACACAATCGGCTAAGAAGTTCCTATAAGGTAGCAGAAGCGCTAGAAATAAGCCAAAGCAAAGCATATCGCTTGATACGCAAGCACTGTGAGGATGGGGTTAAGTGACTACTGTTTAGTGCTGTAGGCAGGGCACGGTTGGAAATGTAAAATATATTGGACTAAACTGGACTGCAGCAACTTTATATCACTTGTATCACACATTTCAAGTTTGTTACCTTGTTCGTTGTTTATTTTGCCAGTCCAGTTTATCAGTCTACTTAGTTGGGCAACCCTTGAATTGGCCCGGGGCTCTTCATCGCACTCGTTTGCACAGAACTCCTCAGAGTATTGACAAAATACTGGGCATTTACCTGATTTCACCAAGTAGGAAATCATCTTTTTGCTTTATCTACTTATCTTTTACGTATTTTGATTTCCTCAAAGATTCCCACCATTATATTTCATTCAATATTTAAAATTCTTTTAAAACTTTATAGATGCAATTAATAATATACCAAAACAACCTTAACAACCTTAACAATATTAGGGGTATAGTGCTAGTTTGCGGATTATTTTAAATTCGGACTCAACCCTGCGGATTTACTACTGTGCACAATGATAAAGTGGATTTGGATATCCTAACCATAAATTGTTCATACAAACAGATAGCGGCTGTGATAATAACGGTTAAGGTGTTTTCTGAGAGATTGTTAAAGTAGTAAATACCTCTAAGCTAAAGTTTGAATTAAATAAAGTTCGATAAGTTCGATAAGTAATTCAGTAGCGAATAAAATAAGGCAACAATGAATTTAATATGGGGAAGTTTGGTAGAATGGTACCCCGTAAAATATTTTCTTATTGTGTTTTTGTTTGAATCTGAGGGGTAAGTGCCCGTTGTTCCTACACGAGGGTAGATCTGGCATAAATCTTGCATATTATTTGGTGTAGTCGCCGGAATAGTACAGAAAACGGTTAAAGGTTCAGGAATATGTGCCTACATTTCAGATACTGTAAAATGCGATCGAACCTAAATCGCATTACAAGGGCTAGATATCGAGGGGGGGAAACATGAGTCAGGAAGTCGATTTAAAAACCAAAATGGATGAGGAAATACAAAAAAGAGTAGAAATGTATAATGACCCTTACTACGAATTTGCACCTCCAATTAATAAGCAGGACTATATTGCTGCGACTATTTGTGGCATTATCTGTATCGCGGGACTGATTTGGGGTATTTTCTGGTAATTGGCGCGGCAATGGTTTAAGGCTTACAGTAATCAATTGAGGGGGAAAGCAATGAGTATTGAACAGCGTGTCAATGAAGAGGTATATTACGGTATTATACCGACTACCCGCAAGGATAAAATGTACAATTTCTGGGATATTTTGTTGGCAACGGGGGCGTGGGCGATTGCAACCTGGTGTTATGTCCAGGGAGGCTATGGTGCAACAATCCTAGGAATGAAAGAAGTAATAACAAACACTTTTTTTGGGATGACTCTTGCAGGGTTGATTTTGTGTTTGGCCGTAATAATTCCCACTAGATATGGAATCGACCTATGGGTTTATCAAAAAGCGGTGTTTGGATACAGGGGTATGACATTAATTGCCATCCTTGCTATTGCATCCAGTTTTGGGTATGAAGCCATCAATGCCCAGCTTTATGCCAATTCAATAACTAAGATTGTGGAAGCGGCGGGGATACGCGTTGCATCTGGATGGAGTCCGTGGATAGCATCGACCTGTATTCTGTTTGGAATGTGGATTGCTCTAAGGGGACCTATTGCAGTTAAAAAGGCAACCAGAATTATGGTGCCAAGTCTCATGGCTGTCGGTGTTATCATCATAATTCTGGTGTTTTCCAATTATTCTTTTGCGGAACTAGCAGCCATCAAGCCCTTAAATTTAGCTGACTACCCCAACCGATGGGAAGCGTATATGATTGTCATGGAATGGAATATTGCCTTTATTTTTGCCTGGTATGCAGCATTAGGGGTATTGCCTAGGCTGGTTAAAACAGAGCGGGAAAGTTATTGGGGGCATGTTGGCGGTTTTGCTATGATTATGGCCATTTTCATTTGTATCGGAGCTATTACTGCTCTTGCAATGGTGTCGCCTCTCACTCCCAATGACGGGGGGAGAGGATTTTTTTCTTGCTTTTTATGACGTAAATGATGCATACTGATTGACATATGGATTATTTATTGACATGACAATCATCACGGAAGGATAAATAGCGAGAAGGGGAACCCCTATGGCACGCCCGCCAAGTCCCCCTTCCCTAAAAAACACTGAAACTGAATCTTACTCGAAACTCCTTT
>NZ_CDRZ01000063.1 GCF_000946815.1 Syntrophaceticus schinkii
ATTCACTTGCTCGGCCGTGGGATAGCGCCCACCTGAAGCATCCAGGCTTCTTTTCAATAAGTTTTCTGGTGGATTCATTGGACACCTCTTTGATAGAATCCAGATAACCAGGAAGGTCAAACCCTGCTTTGATATCCACCTGGTCAATAAAATTATCAAGGCTGGCTGCAACCTCATCCAGCCACTTTTGTTCCGGGGGCAGAGCGGAAAGGGCTGTTGGCTGCAGCACTATTTCCATTCCATTTTTTAAATGCCCTTTATTTTGTTCCGTAACTTCGGTAATTTTAGATGGCAGGTGTTCCATCAGAACAGTTGGCCCATCGCAGACAGCGGCCGTCTGGGCAATGACATTGGCCAGTTCCCTGATATTTCCCGGCCAGTTATACCTGGTCAAAGCAGCAACAACTTCAGAACTCAAGCGCAGCGGCCGCTCCTCATAATGACTCTTTAAAAAATGTTCAGCCAAGAGGTGGATATCCTCACGTCTCTCTCTCAACGGCGGCAATTCTAAAGTCACCACATCAAGCCGGTAAAAAAGGTCCTCACGGAACCTCTTCTCAGCAACGAGTTTTTCCAGAGGCGCATTTGTGGCGGCGATCACCCGCGTATCCACCCGTATAGGTTTTTCACCACCCACTCGGAAAATTTCCCCGGTTTCCAGAACTCGCAACAGCTTCACCTGGATCGCCTGTGCGGCATCTCCGATCTCATCAAGAAAGAGAGTACCCCTGTTAGCTAACTCAAAAATACCTCTATGCTGGGATGCCGCCCCTGTAAATGCCCCCTTCTCGTGGCCAAACAACTCACTTTCCAGAAGGGCTTCGGTAAAAGCACCACAGTTGATAGCCAAAAAATCCTGTTGGGAGCGGGAACTTACAGCATGAATATAGCGGGCCAGCACCTCTTTACCGGTTCCTGTTTCTCCCCGAATTAACATAGTAATATTTTTGTCTGCAAGTTTTTCAGCTATAGTCAGGAGACGCTGCATTTTTTCGCTTTTGCCTGCCACAAAACCAACACTTTTTAATACCTGTTTTCTGCGTGTCAGCTCATCATCTTCCCGTACTTCACGCCGTGCAAGGGCACGACTTAAGGCACGCCCTAAAATGGCCTCCAGAGCATCCAGGTTATCAAACGGCTTTTCCAGGTAATCGTAGGCCCCCAGCTGAATAGCCTCCACTGCGGACTTGACTGTAGAATAGCCTGTCATAATCAAAACCTCACTGGTGGGGTAGCGAGCTTTGATCTCCTTCAAGAGCGTAATTCCATCGGTATCAGGAAGCTTTAGATCCAACAAAACAAGATGAAAATACTCCTGCAGGGCCTCCCTTGCCTGCAATCCATTTTCTGCAACCGTAATCTCATAATTTTTATCCTCTAAGAAAAATCTAAAGAAATTGCCCATTTCTCTTTCATCATCAACAACAAGAATACGTGCCAATCCACTACCCCCTTCCTTAATTAAGTTACTCAATTCCATCCTGTGCATCATCAAAATCATGAGCCGGGGGAAGGTAAACTGTGAAGGTTGCCCCCTTGCCGGGTTCACTTTCTACAGCAATGGTGCCACCATGTTTTTGAACAATCCCCAAACTCACCGAGAGGCCAAGACCTGTACCCTTGCTGATACCTTTGCTGGTGAAAAAAGGATCGAATATTTTTGTTAATATTTTCTGAGGGATCCCCTGCCCGTTGTCAGAAACTTTGATAAAAGCCTGGTTCCTTTTCTGATCAAAACCCGTTCTTATTTGAATCCTGCGCTCGCTGTCATTTTCCTCATCAAAGGACTGCCTGGCATTCAGCAGCAGGTTGACCACAACCTGTTCTAACTGCTGGGAATTACCCTCAATAACAGGAAGTTGTTCATCGAGTTTCTGCTCAATATTAATGTTTTCCGTTTCAATATAATAAGAAACCAGCTTCAATGCCTCTTTAACCACTTCATTCAGACAGAGAGGCTGAAAAACATACTGTTCCTGCCGCGAAAAAGTAAGGAGTCCGCGTACAATTCGCTTGCACCGCAGACCGCAATTTATGATGTCTTCAAGGAGTTTGTAACGCTGGTCATCCTTGGGGGTAGTGCGGTTCAATAACTGGGCATCTCCAATAATGACAGCCAGTGGTGTGTTTAACTCGTGGGCAACCCCTGCAGCCATCTCACCCAGAGCTGCCAGGCGTGCAGTCTGAAGTAACTGAACCTGCATTTTCAGCCTTTCAGTGATATTCTTCATATAGACGACAACACCCAACTCCTCATTTCCCCCCTGGCTTGCCGGGTATCCGTACATTTCCATTACCCGTCCATCCTCTAACCGAATCTGTGTGTTAATGGTGTTGCCGGTTTTAAGAGCTTTATATAAGATGCATTTTGCACACTGCGGTTCATTTGCTGTACAAAAAACATCACAGTATTTACGGCCCAGAACCTCGGGATCAGGAAGCCCACAGAATTCCAGTGCCGCTTGGTTAACTCGCAAAATACGCAGATCTGGATCTATGACAACAATAATATCGCGTACTGCCTTAAAAGTGGCCTCCCACTCTGATTTTGCCCTGTTGACCTCCGCAAAGAGCGCACCATCCTGGCAATAAATAGCAATCTGGTTGGCCAACTGCTGGAAAAATGTCATATCCATAGGATTGTAAGATGTCGGGCGATCACTCCCCACCACAAAGAGCCCGTAAGTCTTATTCTGGGTTACCAAAGGGTTGATCACAGCCACATCCAACCCCTGACAACTCAGGAAAGAATCTTCTGTATCTGCTTCCCTTTTCCAAGTAACCTGTTTGCTGTTCGCAAAAGCCTTCCAAAGATCCTCACCCTCTCCCGCGGAGATCTCGATCCCCTTGTAACAGACATCATCTGCAGGGTAGCAGTAGCTTACCTGGAGTTTCTGGCCCTTTAAAGTTAAAATAGCTATCCGCTTCAGGTAAAAAAAAGTCTTGTACACGCTCATATATCTTTTTCAATGTATTATCCAGGTAGTCTTTAGGAAGGCTGATGTTGAATTCCTGGGCAAGCTCATTGATGAGCTCCAGTTGAGAATTTCGCTTGGAGAGTTCTGTGATCTTCTCTTTTAACTCCGCATAATAACTGTGCTTGGAAGTATAAACACCTGTCAATTTCTTAATTAACTGTGTCTTATGCTCCGGCAATACCCATCCCCCCCCCTTCAGCACGAAAATCTATTTCATCCCTTCAATATAATATTAATACCCTATCTTTATCAAAATGCAAAAACCATACCAGGTGCCACATAGATCTTCTACTATCAAATTAATTTATCCTTCTATTCTTTCCTGGCTCTTTCCTGGCAATGAATAACTGACTTTGACAAATTTTAAAAATAAATAGGTAGTTTTTTTTCAGAAAGCAGGAATTGAATCCTAAATGCCGAAATATATATATATAGATAAAAGAAGCCGCCAGGAAAGTTGGGTATAATCTCTTTGTTTTACAAAAGAGGGGGTACCTGGCGGCTTCGGGGGCCTCAATTTCTGATACCGGAATCAATCCGGTATTTTTTTTAAATTGCTTGTGAAATAAATCACTCTTTACTGCACATTAAAAATAGTATCAAATAAAGTTCCCTTAGTCAAATATTATTCCTGTTTTTTTTAAAGCTTCGACATAAGTGGTAAAATAAGGACTTCCCGCCAATAGGAAGTCCTTATTTTATTACACCTATACTAACGCTTTAACGCTTTCTCCTAAAAGTACCGCAAGTAATCCCGCTGCCTCTATCCTCTCTCTCACTTCATAAATACTAAATCATCGGACTGACACTCGCTGTTGTTATTAAACTCGCATTTAGTACAACCACACCGCACCTTGGCCAAAACATCTTCACCTCCCTATCGAAATATTTTCATTTTATTATTTGCGTCTGGAATGGAGACTATCCAGTCAAGTTTTTTCAAAATTACCGCAATATTTTTTTAAAATAGCACCATAATAATATGAGCGCGCCAAAATCTCATCAATTGTAGTCTCTCGGAAACAAACCTACAAAAGACAATAACTGGGAGACGATAAGTATTCAAAAACTGCTTTGTGCTCTTTGACAACTTCATATAGCAATGGCAAGAGAGAAAAGATCGACTAATGCCTCAGAAGGCAATACTTAAGTAAGCCCGGACCCAAGGAAAAATCCAGGGTTAGAAAAGAAGCAAACCAACAAATATGTCTATGCTACTTTATTTATCAGACCTAACTTAAGAAAAAGGGAACCCTTCAATGTCTTAACTTGAGCAT
>NZ_CDRZ01000064.1 GCF_000946815.1 Syntrophaceticus schinkii
TTATGAGAAGGTTAAAAAACTGAACGGGTTTAACTGGAATAGGAGCTTAAAGACGATTAAACAATTAACGATAAATGGCCATCTATGGGATCCAGCCGGGATGCCCGGCGAGCGGGGATGATGCCGAAGATGATGCCCACGGCGATGCAGATGATTGACGACTGCAGCATGATACCGGCTGTCATCACAGGCTTCAGCTCAATGAATATTCCGATCAGTTTGGAGATGCCGAAACCCACCCCGATCCCAATCAGACCGCCGCAAAAGGTAATTAAGACGGCTTCCACTAAAAACTGCAGCAGGATGGTTGCGGGCTTGGCGCCTAGAGCCCTGCGGATTCCTATTTCCCGGCGGCGCTCTGTTACGGAGACATACATGATGTTCATCACTCCCACCGCCCCCGACCGAAGAGGGAGATCCCGGTCACCAGGGCGATGAAACCGGTGATCGAGGATATTACCTTCTGCAGATCTTTGATAAGGCTCGTCGGATCCTCCTGTTTGTAGTCGCCATGCAGTTGGGGATGCTGGTACTGCAATTCATCCCTAACGTCTGCAAAAACCGTTCCCTGATCATATCCCTCTCTGACCTTGATGTCGATGGATAAGATCGACGAGTCATCCTGCAGCAGTTTTTCCGCAAACTGGGGGATATAGCTGAATTCCATTCCCAGAAACTTGCTTGCTCCCCCCGCCCACAATGCCCACAACCTGGAAAAACTGACCGCCCAGCTTCACCGCTTTGCCGATCCCCGCTGCCGGGTCATCGCCAAAAAGCTGCCTGGCCTGTTCCTGGGAGAGATCGATCACATAATTCTGGAATTCGTTATCCTCCGCGGTTATCAATCTTCCGGCCACCAATGGCGGGCGCTGGCTGCGGTATAGTTCAATCGTCAGATAGGCCTTCTGCTCGAAATACTGCGCTTCTGTGCTCAGACCCATCATGCCGCTGAACATATCATTGCTCTGCTCCATCTTTTTCTACTCCATCGATGTTCTCCAGGGCCCTGAAATCCTGATATCGGAAGGGGGGCTCCCATTGCATCATACTCTGCTCGTCAGGCTCGTAGGTCACTCTGAGGGTGTTGACGCTCTCGCTGACCGTCGAGTCGCTCACCTGGGCCTGCAGTCCGGCGCCGATGGATAGGATGGCCACAACTGAAGCGATGCCGATAATAATTCCGATCATCGTCAGGAAAACTCTCAGTTTATGGGCGCGCAAATTGAGAATAGCGCACCTGATCAGCTCATAGAAGTTCATGCCTCTCCCTCTTTTAGAAAAACTCCGTCTTTCAGCCGCAGGCACTCTGTTGCATAGCGTTTCATTTCCTCGTCGTGGGTGACCACCAGGACTGTCTTGCCCTGTTTGTTTAAATTCATTAATTGCGTTATCACCTGCCGCCCGGTCTCTGTATCCAGGGCGCCGGTCGGTTCATCGGCCAGGATTAGATCCGGATTGTTGACCAGCGCTCTGGAAATGGAAACGCGCTGCTGCTCTCCTCCGGACAGCTCATTGGGATAGTTGTTTATTTTATCGGCAAGCCCCAGTTCGTCCAGCGACTGCTTCACCCGTTCCAGGCGCCGGCGATAGCTGTATCCGCCGTGATAGATGAGGGGTATTTCTACATTCTGGGCCACGGACAGGGCTTCGATCAGGTGAAACTGCTGGAAAACAAACCCGATATGTTCATTGCGAAAGGAGCAGCGTCTGTTCTCATCAAGACCGGCGATATCTACTCCCTGATAGTGATAGCTGCCCTCGTCGAAGCGGTCAAGCAGCCCGATCATATTCAACAGGGTGGTTTTGCCGCTTCCGGATTTGCCCATGATCACCACGAAGGAACCCTCGGGCACGCAGAGGTCGAGACTCTTCAATACCGGATATGCTCTCTTGCCCAGCCTGTAGGACTTGGTCAGTCCTTTAATCTTCAGCAGAATCTGCGGCAATCTTCTCCCCCTCTTTGAACTCGCCGTCAGCCTGGCGGACAATGCGCTCTCCATATTCCAGGCCGCTCAGTACGTTCAGGTATTTATCGTTCCAGCGGCTGTAGGTTATTTGTGTTTTATGGATCTTGTCGTTGACCACCTTCCAAACGCAGGCCTGGCCGTCGCTGTCGAACACCGCTGTTTTCGGTATTCTGGGGGCTTCGCCGGCGGGGGTCGCCTCCATCTGGGCATGGAAACCGGGATAAACTCCGGCCTGCTGCTCTGCCTCTATCTCTACATGGACCGGATAAGCTGAGAGGGTGTTCTGCGCAGCCGCGGCTAAATCTTCGCCGCCGGCGGCGACCGGCTCGTTGCCCACGAAGGTGATTTTCCCCTCTATTTCTCTGTTATCGCTATAAAGGGTGATCAGCACTTGCTGCCCCGGCTCCACTTTCAGCCGGTCTCTTTCGCCGATACTGGCCACAAACCGCAGTTTCGGATCGACAAGCCGCATGATCACCTCTGTATTACCTTCGCTGTGGGCCGGGATGGCTACAACCCCTGCAAAGGGGGCTGTCACGTTTTTATAGCGCTCCCCTTTGAGATCTGCCAGCTGCCGGTTGATAGCATAGGATTGTTCCTGCTGCTGTGCGGGATCGCCCCCCTCCGCCGCTGCCGGCAGTGCCGCCAGCTCTTTCTCCAGCTCCTGGTACTGCTGAATCGCCTGTTCGTTCTTGTAATCGAACAGCAGCTGTCCCTTGTCTACTTTCTGACCGTTCTGGACATGGATCTTATTCACCGTTCCCTTGCTCGCATCCGGCGTAAAGCTCACCTCGTTCTGATACTGAAAGCGGCCTTCGCCAAAGACTTTTTGGGGATCCGGTATGGTATAAACAGCCACTTTTCTGTCAGCTGAATCTGAGCGGCTCTCCTTGCTGTGGTTTGCCCAGAAAAGGGCTCCAATCCAGATAATAAAGAAGGCGACGACGCCAAACACCAGCAGCTTTTTCTTTTTTGTCATGTGATCCCGACTCTCCCTTTATTCTTCTTCCCAAAACCCAGACCGCGAAGTCACAACCAGCTGCAGCATACCCGGCTGCCGCCGCAGGAATACGACTACTCCCCTTCTCAATCAAACCAGCTGGATTAGTACGAGGGCAGTAACAAATACGCCGAAAACAACAGCAACAATAACTATGTTTCTTTTCGCCGTTTGTGAAATTTGCTTATCATTTTCAGCCCTAATTATTATGATTAGATTAAACACCGACAATACTACAATAGCATATATGATATAGCGCACGTCATCGTAGTTCACATATCCCAAAATGTTCGTTACAAGTAATATTGCGAAAGTTAACAACAGTAATAACTGGATTATCAAGCAAGTTTTCTTCATGATGTTCTTTTCACATCCTTATCTTGCAGCCCAATTCATTTTTTACCGGGCGTTCTCATAACAAGCAAGAGCGATCCGGCTATGCCAATAACAAAAATTATGAGGTAAAGAATTAAACGATATATCATATCTAATTGATATACTCTTATAATCAATGCACCCAGAATCGCAATGATAAATAGACACATAAAAAGCCATCCGATTGGACTTATTTTTTCATTATTTAACGCAACCTTTCAATTAGTTTTACAAAGAGGGACACCCCTTATGTCCCTCAGGTTGTCCGGTAAGCAAAACTACTCTTCTCACATTACCATATATACCACCCATATAACAATATGGTGTGCGCAACACGTCGGAATCGCGTCATGAACCGTAGGTTTTCGTGTCTTAACCGTTGATTTTTGTGCATCAAAGAAATCAGCCCCCTATAAAAAGAGGGCTGGTTATATCTAAATTAACTTTATCCACACGATCCACACTATGAACATTGGGTGGCGTTTTGATGATATTGGTTAACGGTTGAACTCCCAGTATGATGTCGCGTATTGTCGCTATACTTTACCGCTATTGGCGGTTAGAATTGCGGCGTCAAATTAAGTGAGCGGTAACAGTATGAAACCGTCGGCCCTAGCGTGAAGTTTGTTGTACAATATCAGCGAGGATGCCAGCACACTACAGAGCACGTGGAGGTGAGTGGGCCCAGCGTTTCGCTGACCGAATTGTTATGTGTGCCGACCGCTCCTTGAAGCACAAATAAGTGGGACATAGAGCCCGCAAACTTATCTTTGTAAAGACGCTACTTGTTTTTTGTGCGAGCGGTCAGTCCCTGCCGGTATCCTCACATTACTTTGTGAGGTTTAATATGGCGCTCAAAATCGTTTACCCCGTCTGCTGTGGAATCGACGTCCACAAGTCCTTCGTCGTTGCTTGTATCGCGGCAACTGAAGGCTCCCAGAAGAACTCGCTCAGATTTTACACCATATATTTTCACACATGAAGAGATGAAAAGAATATTTGCTTCAGTTGATTCTATGAGACCTCATACTAGGTACAATTCCGCGGAAGTTTACCCAGTCCTGTTCAGAGTGCTCTACGGTTGTGGGTTGAGAATTTCGGAGGCTTTAGACCTACGTATCCGAGATGTAGACCTGAATATCGGAGTTCTGACAGTCAGGAACGGAAAGTTTAATAAGTCTCGTCTTGTTGTAATGTCACCTTCTCTGATCGATGTGGCACAAAAATGATGAAAAAGATCCATTTAGGTGCCGATGATGACGATTTCTTTTTCAGAAACCGAGATGGTTCAAGACGCAGCAAGAACACTGTTGGAAAACGGTTTCGTGAAAAACTATGGGCAAGTGGCATACCGTACAGGAGCAAAGGAATTGGTCCAAGGCTGCATGATGTCCGTCACAGTTTTTGCTGTCATGCTCTGAAGAATATGTCGGAATCAGGTATCGATATGTACTGCGCGCTACCGATCCTCTCTACCTACATTGGTCACTCGTCTATCCAGTCTACAGAACAGTATCTGCGGCTTACGGAAGAATTTTATCCGGAGGTGACGCAGAAAACCGGGGCCCGAGTTTATCCGGAGGTGTATTTGGTTGAAGCCAACTAATTTTGCTTATCACCTGACTAACTATCTATCAAAACACCTCTCTGGTGAGGTTGGCGCAAGTTAAAATACATTGCTGTCATACCGTGATACTATAGTGCCCCCCGTTGTCAAGACACATTTTTTTTATAAAATAAGCTAATGCGTCCCTCCTTTTTTAAATTGCCATTTTCAAGTATGTTTGTCGGTAGTAATCAACGGGGTATCTGTATCCAAGCGACTCATGAAGACGCTGCTCATTGTAGAACCGTATGTATTGATTTAATCCTCTACGCAGAGCTTTAGGGGTTTCGTACTCATTCAGATAGATGTTTTCATACTTAAGGGTCCGGAAAAACCGCTCCACGAAGATATTGTCCAACGCACGCCCTTTACCGTCCATAGAGATCTTAATCCCTTCTGTTTGAAGAAGTTAAAAATAGTCTTTGTTGGTAAACTGGCTGCTCTGGTCGCTGTTTATGATCTCCGGTTTTCTCAACTTGAAGGCTCTTTTCAAGCACTCTAGCACCCAATGGCGGTCCATGGTGGTACTTAGTTCATAATCCACGATATAGCGGCTGTAAAGGTCAATGATGACGAATAAATACAATGAATCCATGCCTTAGGCGAATATAGGTAATGTCAACCGCCCAGACTTGATCAGGGTGATCAACATTTAGGCCTCTTAACAGATACGGATGAATATATTGGGCATGTAGACGTTTACTCAGGTTGGGGCCAGGACAGATTCCCTGAATCCCCATCACCCGCATCAGCCTCCGGACTCGTTTGCGATTGATCTGTCTCCCTCTGAGCTGCATTTCCGCCGTGATTCTGCGATAGCCATAAAAGGGACAGGCAGTGTAGATTTCGTCAATCAAGCGCATATCGTTAAGATCATTTTGTGACCAGGTGGTTGTTGGTGGCTGCCGATATAAGCTGGTCCGATTCACTGACAGGAGGTAGGCCTGCCGAGATAGGTTAATCCGATAATTTCCCGGTTCAGCCATGCTCTTGCGCACTTCAACTGTACTACTTAAGGCCAGATTTTTTTTCAACCAGTGAATCTCATAGGATTGCTGGCCGATAATCTGTTGGTAACGGGCTTCTTTCTCCTCCATTTCCTTTTTCAGTTTTTCGGTTTTGTCCTTGTTCTGCTCGAAGACCACGGCAGCATTCTTAACGAAGTCGCTCTTCCACTTGCTGAGCATCTGCGGATTCAACTGGTATTTAGCAGCCACCTGATTCAAGGTCGACTCCTCACCCAGAAGTTCCAACACCACTTTGGCTTTAAATTCGGCTGTGTAATGATTTCGCTTTTCCATACTCTTATTTTAGCTTATTTTTTTCCGATTTAGTGTCTCACTACCTGGGAGCAGTATATACCGCCGCAGGAATACGACAGGCAAATGCATATCAAGCATTCAATAGATTTTGAACTTCTGTAAAACTTCGATATATTCAGTCAGAAAAATTTAAAAAAGATATGAAAGGGAACTTAGAAAAATAAACATGATAGCACCCCTTATAAAATCTTCAACATAAGTAGATACTTTATTTTTGGCTTTATTGTATCTATTAGAGATTGTCCCAACAGCCGTGGAAATTGAAGTGGCGGTTCCCAGCCAGATATGGCATAATGGGTTTGGGAAACAACCAAAACCATACAGGGAGGTTACCGCCAATGTCAGCATACCACAAGAAGGCCGATCAGTCGATAGAAAAGAGTACTTATCCCACGGCTAATTCATGATACTATTTACTTCCATATCATCTTGAGTTCGGTTTTTTAAAAATGGAGTTTAGGTTAAATCAATTGCGGTTTTACCGCATTGTCGGCCCGTGAGGTTCCGCTTCGCTCCTTTCGTCGATTCTGAAAGCATAGGAAAACCAGCCATACCATTGCGGTGATGGACAGTCAGTCCCTAATGCCTCTTTGGATACTCACGGGTAAATTCTTTTAAATTATAGTTTGTCCT
>NZ_CDRZ01000065.1 GCF_000946815.1 Syntrophaceticus schinkii
ATGATGGCTGCTCTCAAGGTAGCGCCCTTGCCTGGTGAACAGCGGTTTCAGGGTGGGCGGTGGGCTATTTCGGGTATGATTTGGTTCGCAATTTTGATTCTCTTCCAGAGAATGCCAAAGATGACCTGCACCTTCCTGACTGTTTTTTTATCCTCACCAGGGTTGTTCTGATTTACGACCATGTCACAAATCGGCTGCGGGTGGTTGCATTAATCCCTATAGAAGGCGATCCCCAGGGGGCTTATGAGCAATCCATGGCGGCTGTTCAGGGTGTTATTGAGCGGCTAGAGGATGTCTTGCCGGAGAAAAGTGTCTCGCCAGGCTACTGCTTGTCCGGATCCGGAGGCCTCAATCAGCCGCATGGTGTTTTGCCGGAGAAGAGGGCAGCAGTGATGCAGCCGCGGATCGCTCAGGGTGTTGAGCAGCTGCAGAGCAAATTGTCTTCTGGGGATGCCATATCTGATGTCGCATCCCAACTGTCTTTTACCCCTGTCCCTGATATGACCAGAGAAGAGTATCTGGAGAAGGTGTGCTGTGCCAAGGAATATATCAGTGCCGGGGATGTGCAGCAGGTGGTTCTTTCTCAGCGTTTCCAATGCCGGACTTCAAGTGAAACATTAGCTATTTACCGGATGCTGCGTTCTTTGAATCCATCTCCCTATATGTATTACCTGAACTTCGGGGATCTCTGCCTGATCGGTTCTTCCCCGGAGATGCTGGTGAGGGTGGAAAATGGCATGGCAGAGACGCATCCTATCGCCGGCACCAGGCGGCGCGGGGGGAGTGCGGCCGGGGATCAGGTGCTTGCCAAAGACCTGCTTGCTGACCCCAAGGAGCGGGCTGAGCATGAGATGCTGATTGCTCTGAGTAGAGGCGACCTCAACCAGGTCTGTGAAAAGGGGACTATTGACGTCTCCAGACTGATGGATGTTGAGTACTACTCCCATGTGATGCACCTGGTTTCCCATGTGCGGGGAAGGCTTGCCCCGGGGCAGGATGCCTTCAATGCACTGCGGGCGTGTTTCCCGGCTGGAACGGTTTCCGGTGCTCCCAGAAGGCGTGCCCTGGAGATTATCGAGGAGTTGGAACCTGTAAGGCGCGGGCCTTACGCCGGGGCGGTGGGCTATCTCAGTTTCAACGGCAACCTGGATTCCTGTTTGATCATCAGAACCATTGTCATCAAGGATGGGATTGCCTATGTGCAGGCAGGTGCAGGTATTGTGGCCGGATCCGTTCCGGAGCGGGAATATGAGGAGTGTGTGAGCAAGGTCGAGGCGATGCTGAAGGCCCTGGAACTGGCTGAAGGGAGCGGTAATCTTGATGCCGGCACAGCAGTTACAACTGTGAGGAAGGGGGAAGATAGGATGAGACTTCAGGATTTGATAGATAAAGTTGTGAACCAGTACCACCTGGAGGAGAAGGAAGCTGAAGAGGCCATGGCTCAGATCATGAGTGGTGAGGCGACATCGGCTCAGATCGCTGCTCTGATCACTGCCCTGCGCTTAAAGGGAGAGACCGTGGATGAGATCACCGGTTTTGCCAGGGCGATGCGCGCCCACGGGAAGAAAATCAGGGTGAATAAACGCCTGGTGGATATTGTTGGGACCGGCGGAGACCGCAGTTTTACCTTTAACATTTCCACCACAACAGCTTTTGTGGCGGCTGCGGCGGGACTTCCGGTGGCCAAACATGGGAACCGCGCTGTTTCCAGCAAGTGTGGGAGTGCTGATGTCTTGGAGGCCCTGGGGGTGAATATGGCTCTGACACCCGCTCAGGTGGAGCGCTGCTTGGAGGAAAACGGCATCTGTTTTCTTTTCGCACCGGTTTTTCATGAGGCGATGAAGCATGCGGTCGGCCCTCGGCGGGAGATCGGTATTCGCACTGTTTTCAACCTCTTGGGGCCATTGACTAACCCCGCTGATGCAAAGGTTCAGCTGGTGGGTGTTTATCACCCCCATCTGACCGGTGTGATGGCCAGGGTGGCTGCGGCAGTTTGGGGGGTGGAAAGGGCTGGATGGTGGGTGCAGTGGGGTGATGGCCTGGATCGAGA
>NZ_CDRZ01000066.1 GCF_000946815.1 Syntrophaceticus schinkii
ATAGCGGAGAAGAATGGCGTAATGCTTGGAGTAATTATGATCAAGGACAGGAGCTAGCACTGTATCTTTTTGATCACATGCTAGTATGAAGGCGACTATTCGATGATATAGAGTGCCCCATGGAAAATAAATAATCAAAAAATCGTTTCCTGAAGACAAAGATTTCAGGAGATATAAGTTTTTTACGCTTTCTCCAAGTACTATAAATGGAAATTCCGGAACAGTTAAAATGTAGACATGTTAAATAATGGGAGCGCGGGTTCTGCCAGGTAAATGTTTTCGTTGCAAAACAGCCGGATATTTGCTACTCTATATGTATATACAACAAAAAATAGGGGTTAGCATATGCAAGGTGAAATAATTGACAAAAACTCTGTTATTCCGATTTACTATCAGCTGTTCAAATATTTCGAAAATCAGATCCGCAGCGGACAACTCCAACCGGGGGATACCCTGCCTACCAAACTGGAAATAGCTGCTCGGTTTGATATCAGCCGCATGACAGTACGCCATGCCATTGGCGAACTCATGTCTGCCGGGATGGTTTACACCCAAAAAGGTAAGGGAACCTTTGTGGCCAGCCCGCGGTTGGACAGCGTTGTTTTTAATCTCAATAACTTCTATGATGAAATCAGGCAGAAGGGAATGAAGCGCCACGCAGAACTCCTGGAGGCCAGAATTATCAAGGCAGACGAAAAACTGGCCAGGAGACTGGGAATAGACGTCAACACCAGGTGCCTGTATTTCAGGATTGTGATTACAGCTGATGGGGAACCACTCGCCTATGAGACCAAATATACAGTTTATTCAAAACGATCTCCGATCCTCGAATCCGAACTAAAAGATCCCTCTCTATCTACTCTAGCTGCTGCTCATAGTGATACCATTCCATCAAGTTCCAAAAAAGTGCTGATGGTCTCCAACGCCACTGAAGAAGAAGCAAAAGTACTGGGGATTTCTCCTGATACACCGGTTTTTCTTTTGATCCAAACCATTTACAATGCCGAAAGCAAAATCATCGCCTGGGGAAAATCTCTTTATCGCGGTGACCGCTATAAACTGACTACTTATGAAGGTTGGAATATCGAAGATATCAAAAATAGCTGAGGGGAGTTAAGTTATGAGCGAAAACTTAATCGACGCCATGGCTAATTTAGAAGAGGATAATGCCCTTGCCCTTGTCAAGAAAAAGCTAATGCAAGGCGAGACTGCCTATGAGATCGTTGAGCAGTGCAGAAAAGGGGTAGAGATTGTAGGAAAAAGATACAGTGAGGGAACTTACTACCTTTCTGATTTGGTCATGTCTGAAGCTATTTTAAAAGACGTTATGGAGATAATTGAACCCTATTTTCCCAATAATGGCATAGGAACCAATGAGAGCAACGGTGTCCAGGTTGTTATGGGGACTATTGAGGGGGACATTCATGATCTGGGCAAAAACATTGTCATCTACCTCTTGCGTTCATCAGGATATCGCGTCCGTGACTTAGGGGTCGATGTAACCCCGGAGAAATTTGTTGAAGCCCTTAAAGAAACGGGAGCAAATATTATCGGTGTTTGCGTGCTGCTTACATTCTGTATCGGATATGTCAAAAAACTGATTGACCGGCTGGCAGAAACCGGCCTTAAAGACAAGGTTACCGTTGTACTGGGAGGGTACCCTGTAGATGAACAGGTAAAGGCATATACAGGTGCGGATTATGTATCCAATGATGGTGTTAAAGCACTGGAGATCTTTGAACAGATTTCCAGGGGGTGACAGGGGGCGCTTCTCTGTCACCTCGACATTTCCTAACTCCGCTTCTTTTTTCATCCTCTGCTGGGTGTCGCCTGGACAGCATGGATGTCTAATCGGTGGTTTGTGGTTGGTCATTAGTCGTTGGGAAAAGAGATTGCCTTCCGCCTGCTCGGTAATATTCGACTTCAGCTCAACTTTTCATCCCCTGCTGGTGATATTCCGGGTTGGTGCCGCCTGGACGGTGTATGAGCGTCTACCCAAAAAAAGAAAATTATTAGAAGTCACATTATTTTTTATTAACACTTGTATAGACAACAGGACATATGCTATAATTAAGGCACAAGTTGTATAGACATCAATATAAGGGGGAGGAGATTATGGAATGTTAATCATCGGGGAAAAGCTAAACAGCACGATCCCGAAGGTACGCAAAGCTATTAAAGAAAAAGACGAGGCTTTCGTCCATGAACTGGCACAAAAGCAAACAGAAGCAGGTGCTGACCTGTTGGATATCAACACTGCCATGGAAGATGAAGTAAATGATATGCAATGGATAGTGGAAACCGTTCAGCAGGTGGTGAATACACCCCTATGTATTGACAGTACCAATCCCAAAGCCATAGAAAAGGGATTGGAAACCGCCCAGGGAAGGGTGATGATCAACTCCATCTCTATGGAGAAAGCACGTCTGGAAGGGATGCTTCCGCTGGCCCTGGATGCCAAGTGTGAACTTGTAGCATTGGCCACAGATGACAAGGGCATTCCCAAGACTGTAGATGAGCGACTGGCCATTACCGGGAGATTGATCGATATTCTAGAAAAGAACAGTTTTCCTCTGGAAAAACTATATATTGATCCCCTTGTCCTGCCACTCGCCGTAAGCAACGATAATGCCCTGATTTTTTACCGGAGCCTGACCGAGATCAAACAGCGATATGGAGTCAAAACCATTTCCGGACTCAGCAATGTCTCCCACTCCCTCCCCCAGCGCCGCCTGATCAACCGGTATTTTCTAGCAAACTGTATGAACTTGGGGATGGATGCCGCCATATTAGACCCTTTAGATGCACAGATCATGACAGCGATAATGGTTACAAACCTGCTGATAAACAAGGACCGCTTTTCCAGAAAGTTTTTGCAATCTTATCGCTCCGGAAATATTGAAGGGTAGCCTTGTGCGACATTGGAAGCACCAACAGAGAATTAAAAATGGGGCTCAAGGGTTAAAGCAATAGGAAGGTAGATTTCGAAAATATTCAACCTCTATTATCGGTTAGATATACTGGTATAGTATTGCAGATGGGATATTTGGAGTGGCGTATTATGTATATACATATATACTAATCAGTTAGGCTGTCAGCGTGTCAATACTATTATGGAGGTGGTGTCCTAAAGGGAAATGGTAAAAAAGACGGAAACAGTACTGATAAAAAACAATAAGGAGGGAAACATGTGTCTAAGGAATTAGTTATAGCGCTTTCAGAATTACAGGAGGAAGAAGCGTTAAGTATTGTGCGAAAGTTAATTGATGCTGGTGAGGACCCTCTTATGATTATGGATGCCTGCGGACAAGCCATGGATATTGTAGGCAAGAAATATGAAGAAGGAGTCTATTTCGTGCCGGATCTTATTTTTTCCGGTGAAATTTTGAAGAGTGTTTCCGCAGTAGTCAAACCTAAATTGGCCGAAGGGATAGATCAGAAGCGCCTGGGTCAGGTTGTTTTGGGCACTGTTGCCGGAGATATTCACGATACAGAACCCGCGCTCCCATTATTTAACATGTCTACATTTTAACTGTTCCGGAATTTCCATTTATAGTACTTGGAGAAAGCGTAAAAAACTTATATCTCCTGAAATCTTTGTCTTCAGGAAACGATTTTTTGATTATTTATTTTCCATGGGGCACTCTATATCATCGAATAGTCGCCTTCATACTAGCATATGTATAAAAAGATACAGTGCTAGGCTCCATGTCCTG
>NZ_CDRZ01000067.1 GCF_000946815.1 Syntrophaceticus schinkii
CTAATAAGAGTAGAAACTACGACAAATAAGACTGTATTATAAACAAGATACAGATCTCAAAACATCCTATCGGAAACAGGGTGGTGGTTAATGTTACTCATTTTCCGGTTAATTAGCGGATAAAAAAGCAGTAGGGTAAATGTGATTAGGATATTTGGATACATCTGGTTATTAATACGGATTCAGGTACTGTTGACCGCTGTGAAGCTATTTACTTGCCGATTTCAGGTTAAAAGTTGTAATGAGATCTAATGTATCTTTCTGTTCCTCGGTTGTATGAATTTTTGCCCTTTCCGCTAACCTTAACAGGTCGTGTGTTCTGGGTGGATTATCATTAATATTCTTAACATATACTGCTTTAATCAGCTTTTCTATGACTAAATGGCCAATAAAGAGACTCCAGAGATAATCTCTGCTCTTGTATAAATTCAACATAGTCTCATAATCACGATTTGCAGTTTCAACCCAATAAATAATAAGAGTGTCTTTTTCCATAGTCGCACCTACTCTTATTGTTTGCTCATATATTATACCATAATTAGCATTATAATGTAAGAGACGCATCAAATATTTTCGAAACGCGAAGGTACCGTTTACCACCCGACTTTTGTCGAATATCAGTGAGGGAAACAAAATAATCCTTTGTGTCTAATGTGGGTAATGTAAGCGTAACGATTATTCAAGTTGTTAGTACTACCAGTTATTCCTAGATGGCTGTCATCTTTTATTCTTTTATTACTGTTATGCGATTTCAAATCCTATAAGCTTTACACCCATTATACGCAACATAGTAAATGTATCTATGCAAGGAACCTTGAATGCTTGGCATACATTTGGAATAGGAACTTTGTTCTTAATACCTGGTTTAAATTGTTCTTGGGTAACAACTACGTATCTTCCCGCCTTTGCATATGCAACTAACCAACCATCTGCCCCATTTGCAAAGTCTCTTTTAGCTTTATCTAAGAACTGGTCCCGGCTGTTAACCCAACTCATAACTTCGCGATAACAACCGATAACATCATCCTGTATAGTTGATTCAAACCATATGTTAAAAACACTCTTAGCCCATTCCGTAAGATCATCGTTTCCGCGGTCTAATTCATATTTTACACGGTCAATGCTACATATCTGTCGGCCGACCAACACAAGCTTTAATGTATTCTGAGAAGGGTAGAATGTATATTGCGAAAAATATTTTAAAAAAGAAGGATTCTAATAATTAATGTGGTATCATATATAGTACCGCAAGGAATACTATAGTGGAGAACATCAATGTCACACTATAAAAAACTATATTATAAAATAAGGAATAATCCAAAAGATGTTAGATTTGAAGATTTGGAAAAATTGATGACTAAAGTGGGAGGTTTTAATTCATATTCCGGTAAAGGTGATCATGTAATTTTTACTCACCCGGATACAGACGAATTAATATCTGTAGATACAAGAGGAAGGCGAAAGCCATTAAAACGATATATCGTAATAAAATGTTTGAGAATATTTAATGAATTAAATCCGGGTTTTGGAAAGGAGGAGTAGGTTTAAGTGGATGTTGATTATGGACTTAAGATTTCATTATTGTCAGATGATGATGGAGGAGGTTATTTAGTTGAAGTTCCTGATTTACCTGGTTGTATGACAGACGGAGATACATTAGAAGAAGCTATAAGAAAAGCAGGAGAGGCAATTGAGTCATGGATTCAAGTTGCTAAAGAATGTGGAAAAAAGATTCCTGAGAAAAAATATTATTCAAGTGAGGATGATTACAGCGGAAAATTGACTCTTAGGATGCCTAAATCTCTTCATAAAGAGCTGACACAAGCCGCAGCAGAGCAAGGTGTCAGCATAAATCAATTAATATTATATTTTTTGTCAAAAGGTATTGGGCAAGTGACAACGGAAATGGCCAGTACAAATACTCGCAAAGGTACCGTTTACCACCCGACTTTTGTCGAAAACTAGCAAACGGGATAGCGTGGCTTAAGAAGAAAAGAACCCCAGCGGAGAAATACATGGGGGTCTTTTTTTTATATTGGTAATTGGGTGTTTGTTTGTAAATTCAGAACATGCTGATGTAAAAGCAACCTAGCCGCAGTAAGCTGCAAGAGTTTGGTTATGCAGTAACTGAGTAAGCAGTGTCATGTTAACTGCTCCTGGGAATACTATATATTAGTGTCATTTTCCAGGGAGCAGTCAGATGACATCATCTTTTGATAAAACATCTTCAAAATTCTCAGGTGGGCTTTCACGTTTGCTTTGGGCAGTGGCAGCTTTAAACATTTTCGACATGATCTCTACCTGTTGGCTGGTGTCTTCATATGGGACCGGAATTGAGTTTAATCCCCTGATGCGCTCTCTCTTTGAAGCAAGCCCGGTGAATGCCGCTCTTTTCAAGCTGGCTCTGCTCATCTTTTACCTGATTTTGATTCCTTTTGCCGCACGAAGGAACTATACACTTGCCTATTGTTGCCTCTCACTCAATTTGACGCTGCAATTCTCACCGCCAATAACGGAAGAATTATAGCGACAGTCTGCCATAAAGTTGAGAATTCAGGTGCCAATCAAAGTCTAGCTAGATAATGCCAGTCAGTGTGCATAGTGTGGATAATGTAGAGATCCCCCAGCACCCAAACCAAACCTGTCATGGAATACTGAGAGGATCCTTACCCTTTAATTACCTTACCCCGCTGTCGCACGCTGCCTTTCCATATCAGCAAGAATACTGCCCGATATCTCTTATCC